>JAFUUG010000627.1 GCA_017483905.1 Bacillota bacterium | reverse complement strand
TGTACCATTTTCCATTTCTTTTAAAACAGCCGCATTGTTCCGGTATCTCCACAAATTCTCCGATATGAAAATTTTTATTGTCTGATATCCCCCGCTTGCTGAACGCACTTTTAATTATTTCGAGCTCTTTGGGCAAATTACTGTCCATAATATTATTCATCTATTCCTCCGCCGTATTTTCTGTTGTTTCTTTTTTTATTTCGGGATAAGATATCCTCTCATGATACATTCCCTTAAAAATACTCATAAACGCATCTTCTATTGTTCTCAGATCGTTTACCGCAAGATTACTCTCCGAAAGCTGCCCGTCATCAAGCTTGTCCTTTATAAGCATATGAACAAAAGCCTTTATCTCTTCCATCGTTTTCCCTTTGTTTATAACGCTTCTCACTGCTGCCTCGACAGTATCGGCAAGCATAACTATCGCCGCCTCTTTCGTCTGCGGTTTATCATACTTATACCTGAAATCTTCTTCTTTCACATTTTCGTCCTGCTGAGTAGCCTTATGATAGAAAAATTTTATCAGTGTATTTCCGTGATGCTGCGATATTATATCCACAACACTTTTCGGCAGCTTATTTTCCTGTGCAAGTTTTATCCCATTCGGAATATGTTCCGATATTATCTTTGCACTTGAATAAGGGTCAAGTTTATCATGTATATTTTCCCCTGCCGAATTTTCCGAAAATGCGTGCGGAAAAGCAAGCTTACCTATATCGTGATAATAGCTTCCCACTCTTGCAAGCACCGCATTTGCATTTATCCTGAGTGCCGCTGCCTCCGCAAGATTAGCAACTATAAGGCTGTGATGATAAGTTCCGGGAGATTCAAGCATAAGCCTTTTTAAAAGATACTTGTCCGGATTTATAAGATCCAGCAGCTTTACCGTTGTCACAACTCCAAACACAGCCTCCCATATAGGAAGCGAACCTATTGCTATTATCAGTGTCAGAGTACTGTCAACAGCCGTATAACCGACATTGAGCAGTATATTTTCCTGCCAGTTTATATCAAAAAAAAGCGTAAGGCTTATTATAAGTAAACTGTTGAAACCAACCATATAAATTCCCACGATCAATATTTTTGTCCTGTCGGGAATGTTTTTTGTAACTATCGCCGTCATTGTTCCCGCAATTATAAAGTAAATAACAAATATAATATCACCACTGTATATAAAGTAACAGATTATCGTTGTTATGAGGTTAAATATTATTGCTATCCTTGAATTTATAAGCATAGACATGAGCATAGTTGCACACAGTATTGGTATAAACATATAAGGCGCACCCGAAAGCAGTCTTGTAAGCACTATAAGCAATATATATACCGTAAATATAAGTATCATTTCTTTTTTATTATTTTTCAGGTTATTATGATAGTTTTTCAGATAATAAAATCCCAACAGTAAAAGCAATGTAATGAATACACAAACTCCCGTTATCTGCGGGAAATTTTCCTTTAACGAAACCTTAGCCGTATATCCCAGACTTTCAAGAATAGCATAAGTTTCTTCGCTGATTATCTCCCCCTCATCTACTATCTTCTGATTTTTAAGTACCATTATCGGCTCAACAGCTTCCGCCTTTTCAGCTTTTGCTTTTTCCGTTGCTTCGGTATCGACAACAAGATTCGGCTCTATTACAGATGTAACGATAGAATAAGCAAGTTCAAGAAGCGTTTCATTGCTCTCTTTTCCCGAAAGTTCATCTCTCACCACCGAAAAACTCTTTGCAACAGAATCTTCCCTTATCCCCTGTTCAAGAATAGATATTGTAGTTTCATATACACCCTGCTTGAATGAATCATATTTATCCTTTGGAAGCGATTTAAGATAATCAAGCTTATCCTCCGATAAATATATTTTTGTATTTACCGTCTGTATTTTAGCCGTACTGTTTTGCTTATTTTTATCAGTTACAGCTTTTTCGGCACTTTTCTCTATATCGGAGAAGAAAATATCAAGTTCCTCCAATGCCTCCTCCTGTATCTGCGGATTATGCGTATACAGCGGTGACACCGTACTTATTGCCTCTTCTATCTTTTTATTTGTTGCGACCTCATTTTTCACACTGTAATCAGCCGTAAATCTTTTTGGAGATACCGATCCCACCGCAAGCTCAAACCCATCTTGAATATAAGCTCCCGTTATAATAAACAAAAGCGTCATTATTATAGTTGCCGCACATAACATAACTATAAAAGTCGGGTATCTCCTGTTAAAAAAATTTATCATAAAACTCACCCCGTAAGTTTTTATCTCTTATCATTTTGTTTCTTATCATTTTTCCTGTTTTCATATTTTTCATAAGCATTTATTATTTTCTGCACCAACGGGTGACGCACAACATCCTTATTTGTAAGAGTACATATAGATATCCCATCAATTCCGCCGAGTATTTTTGTTGCCTCTACAAGTCCGGACTTTTTGTCTTTCGGAAGATCTATCTGCGTAACATCGCCTGTTATAACCGCCTTTGACCCGAATCCGATACGTGTCAGAAACATTTTCATCTGTGCGGGAGTTGTGTTTTGTGCCTCATCGAGAACGATAAATGAATTATCGAGTGTACGTCCTCTCATATAAGCAAGCGGAGCAACCTCTATAGCACCCTTTTCAAGATTTTTAAGAAACGAATCCGCTCCCATTATCTCATATAACGCATCATATAACGGTCTTAAATAAGGATCTACTTTCTGCTGCATATCTCCGGGCAAAAATCCAAGATTCTCCCCTGCCTCTATCGCAGGTCTTGTAAGTATTATCCTGTTTACTTCATTATTTTTAAAAGCAGCAATAGCCATTGTCATAGCAAGATATGTTTTTCCCGTACCCGCAGGGCCAATCCCGAATATTACGGTATTATCCTTTATAGAATCCGTATATTTTTTCTGTCCGAGAGTTTTCGGTTTCACAGGTTTTCCCGTCACTGCCATACAAAGTGTATCTTCACTTATCTTCTCAACTTCCTCTGCATTATCCGACATAGTTTCCGCAATTATATAATTTACATTCTGCTCCGTTATTGCCTCTCCTCTCTCTGCAATATGGGTAAGCATCGAAATAACGCTGTTTGCCCGTTTTATGCCGTTTTTGCTTCCCGTTATTACTATATCATCGCCTCTGTTTATCACCGACACATTAAATGCCGATTCTATTTTTTTTATATTT
>JAFUUG010000626.1 GCA_017483905.1 Bacillota bacterium | reverse complement strand
TCTTGCACCGATTGATTCACAGGTAAAAGGAATATCAACGCTATAAACATTGTTTATGCCTTTGAATGCTCAGTCGGAAATAGAAGTTATGCCCTCTGATATCTTGATATTTATTGTGCCTTCGTGGTTTGTACAGTCATAGTACCAAGGTGCAAATTCATCAAAGAACGGCATTTCTCCTGTACCTGTTATTGTAAGCGTACCGCTGTCTGATAATGACCAGTTCATATCGCCCGCCTCGCCGATAAACTCTCCGTCACCTGCGGTAGTGATATAAACGGTCTTTGTATCGCCGTCCCACTCTGTCATTGCATCAAATGCGTCTGCAACGGCTCTGACGGGTACAAACGTCTTGCTGCTTACGATAGTCGGAGCGTTGGGGATAGTAATATCTTCCTCATAACCGCTGTCGGTATCTTCTTTTTTAACATTTGTATTGCCTATCTGCATAGTTATCTGCTTGTCATTGCCGCCGATCACTATGGATTTTGATTCGGGTATCCAGCTGCAATAAAACCCGAGTATCTCGCTTATTTCTGCAAGCGGTACAAAAGTTGAATCATTGATTATAACAGCAGCGGGCCAGTCACCCATACTGCCAAGCTGTGTTCCGTTAACAAATACACTTACGTCTTGTGCCGATGCGGGCATTGCAAAACCAAATGACATCAATGCCGAAAGCATAAACACAGATATTGCTTTTTTCATCTTGTATAAGCCCCCTTAAAAAAATATCCTTTATAATACTCGTTTGAAAGTTAAAGACACTTTCTCTACTTGTATTATAAAGGATAACAGAAGATTTTACAACTAAAATTTAAAAATTAACAAACTTTTTACAAATTTTTATGTATTTTCGTCGATTTGTACAATTATCTATAATTGAATATGGCAGTTTTGGTGTCCGCATCCCATTCTATAGACACATCAAGTGCAAATGCAAGCGCTCTGAAAGGAACGAACATCCTGCCGTCTTTTATTTCGGGATAAACGCCAAATTCCATCGGAACAGCAATACCGTTGATCGTCATGTATGTATCGTTTTCACAAAAATTTATCACTTTGCCCCTTGCGATCACAGTTGCAGTCTTGGTTTCGGGATCCCACCTTACAGCGGACGATGAGTCTATATTTTCGGTATCAAACCCGCATATTGCCGCCGTTACCATACGAAGCGGAACAAGCGTGCTGTTTGTTGAGTATTGGATATACGGCGCAGGGTCATCGGGATCGCCGACGGGTGTACCGTAAATATATACCTGAGGATCTCCGATCGTAACTTCAACGGGTAACCTCTGCTCATAAACAACCGAACCTCCGTTTTCGTTATACTCATAATTCTGATTGTTGTTGTTTTTGTAAATATCTATATAGCGGTCATTTGCGTGAACGTCAAGTTCTTTTCCGTCCTTGTCATAAAATTTTACGGATAAAAACTTTACATATCCCAAACCGACAGTTTTGGCTTTGAAATGCAAAATTGCCGTTTCATTTGTCGCCTGAGGTATATCTTCGGCTTTTTTCAGATAAATGTTTATATTATCGGAAGATGAATCTTCCTCAAACCTTCCCAATATCGTCACTAAAGTGCTGTTTTTACTCAGATAAATTAATCGAGTTGAGAAAATAAATTTTCTCCCCTCTCATAATTTATATTATCGCAAGATAAATCTTCCGATAAACGTCACGAAATCTTAGATTTCGTGCCATTAAACTACTCGAATTGAGAAAGCAAGCTTTCTCTCTTCTCATAGTTTATATTATCGGAAGATTAAACTTCCGATAAACGTCACGAAATCTTAGATTTCGTGCCATTAAATTACTCGAATCAAGTGAGCAAGCTC
>JAFUUG010000052.1 GCA_017483905.1 Bacillota bacterium | reverse complement strand
GTAAACGACAAAAGTCTTTGGACTTTGGGCGTTTACTTGCGCCGACTGCGTGCCGCAAAGCGGCTTTATTCCTTGTACGCAGTCGTGTGCATGCCCCGCAGGGTTATAGTAAATGACATTTTTTAATGTCATTTACTATAATTTTAAGAAACAACATCTTCCTGTTCACAAAAAATATCTTGAATTTTCTTAAAATAAATGCTACAATTATATAAGATCGAGCAGCGAAAGCATAAGTCCGGATCATGTACGGATTTATGCTTTTATTATTTTGAAAGGACTGATTATTATGAAACGATTTCTTCCACTTCTTTGTATCTGTGTTGCGCTTTCGGGCTGCGGCTCATCTGCCGAACCTGACAAAGCCACCTCTGCCGGTACGAACTCTTCAACCACCGACAGTACCTCTGCCCCGATAACATCTCTTGAAAAGATAGATATGTCCAAATGGCAGTACAACGCCGATGACAATGTTTACTACCAGCTCAATATCCCCTACTGTGAAACTCCTGCCGACGAAAATTACGACACTCTTGCCGTTATCGTTCCGGCTGCATACCTTAACGGTGAAGCAAACGAAGACGGCACATATACCTGTACCCTTAATATCGAAAACAGCATAAACGGCTACACTTGCGAAACTGCACCTTTTGTTCTTCCCGTTGAAACTCCCGGCTATGCGGCGCAGTCGGAAATGACGGAATACACCTCGCAGAAAGATTACACCGATTCGGGCTTTGTCTATGTTCATATCGGCTGTCGGGGAAGAGATGCAGGTGCTCCGTCGGGTGTTACCGATATGAAAGCCGGAATACGCTATATCCGATATAATCAGAGCATTATTCCGGGAAATACCGACAGGATATTCAGTTTCGGCATGAGCGGCGGCGGAGCGCAGTCATCTCTTCTCGGCTCCACAGGTGACAGCCCTCTTTACGAACCTTACCTTGGATCCATAGGAGCGGTTTCGGGAGTAAGCGATGCCGTTCTCGGTTCAATGTGCTGGTGTCCAATAACAAGTCTTGACATCGCCAATGAAGCATACGAATGGAATATGGGTATCACCCGTTCAGACCTTGACGAAGAGAGTAAAACTCTTTCCGACGGACTTGCAGCCGCATACGTTGATTATATAAATTCGGCAGGTCTTAAAGATAAAAACGGAAACGAGCTTAAACTCGACTCCAAAAACAGCGGCACTTATTACGACTATGTAAAATCGGCAATTGAAACTTCCCTTAATAATTTCCTTGCCGATACGCAGTTCCCTTACGATCCTTCCGCATCTTCCGATAAAGAAATGGGCGGTTTCGGCGGTCATGGCGGCGGTATGGGAAATATGCCCGGCGGAATGAAGGATAAGCCCGATATGCAGGCAGCCGAAAAAGATTTTACGGCAATTGACGATATAAACAGATCATCTTCCGCAGCACAGGCAGGTGTCACATTGTCGGGAACATACGAAACCGTACAAGATTATATAAATGCACTTAACGCAAACGGCGAATGGGTAATATACGATGCCGGTACAAATACCGCAACCATCACATCTGTTGAAGATTTTACAAAGGCTCTCAAGCCTGCATCAAAATCGGTAGGTGCTTTTGACGATCTTAACAGATCTCAGGGCGAAAACACTCTTTTCGGCTATGGTGACGGCAGCGGTGCTCATTTTGACAGAACGGAAGCAGCTCTTCTCAAAGGTACGGCCTACGAATCCGATTTCACAGCCGACCTTGACAAAAAAGACGCTCTCGGCACAGATATAGACACAAGGATAAATATGTATACTCCGCTTTATTATCTTATCGAGAGTAGCGACGGCTACAAAACATCTTCCGTTGCAAAATACTGGCGGATAAATTCGGGTATAGCTCAGGGAGATACCTCCGTCACAACAGAGCTTGATCTTGCCTCCGCCCTTGAAAATTATCCCGATGTAAAAAGCGTTGAATTTTCACAGGTATGGGGACAGAAGCACGTCAAAGCAGAGCGTACAGGCGACAGCACTTCCAATTTTATTGATTGGGTAAACAGATGTTTGTCGGAAAATAAAGAAGCTGATAACGAAAACAAAGAAAACACCCGTCATAACGGTGGCAGAGGCGGAAACGGCGGTATGTCGGTACAAAACTCTCCCGAGATACAGTCTGTTATAGATGAAAATTCATCAAAGTTTGAACAGCTTTCATTTGAAGATGAAAAAACAGGCATAACTCTTGAATACAGCCTTTATGTACCCGAAAACTATGATGAAAACACAAGCTATCCATTCATAATGTATATCCCCGATTCAAGTGCATCGGGAAAAAGCGCAAAGGAGATAGTTGAAAATTATTACGGCTCGGATGTATGGGTATCTGAGGAAGATCAAAAAAAGCACCCGTCTTTCGTTCTTGTTCCCGCCTTTTCGGAAACGGTTGTAGATGATGATTTCAACGTATCCGATCAGGTCGAAGCAGCCGTTGACCTTATCATTCAGCTTACCGAAAAATACAACATAGATAAAAACAGACTATACACCACAGGTCAGTCAATGGGCTGTATGACTTCATTATACCTTAACAGCAAATATCCCGATATGTTTGCCGCCTCAATGTTTGTTTCGGGTCAATGGGATATTTCCGTACTCAAAGGACTTGAAAACAAAAAATTCTTTTACATCACAGCAGGCGGCGATACAAAGGCATCGGGCGGACAGGACGAAGTAAAAGCAATGTTTGATGCCGACAATGTAAAATACACTTACAATGAGTGGAGCGCACAGCTTGATGACAGCGAACAGTCCGCCCTTGTAAATGAACTCATAAGCCAAAATACAAATGCCAATAT
>JAFUUG010000625.1 GCA_017483905.1 Bacillota bacterium | reverse complement strand
TTATTCTTCCCTCAAGGTCACATTTCGGATAAAAATACACCCCGAATATTTTCCTGTTTTCCACCGTATCATCATATACAACAAAAGCATTTCTCGGATCTATATTTATGCTCTTTGCTATCGGTACCTCATCATCGCTCATGTATATAAGCTCCTCCGCCTTTCCGAAAATACTCATATCCTTTGCTATCTCCGCATCTGTATTAGCCATATTTGCAGCCGAGAATCTCCTCTTCATCTCCGTTATATCTTCCTCGTTTTCCCCTCTGTAGCTTATCGGCTTTCCCAGAAGATATCCCACCGCCATATCCGATATGTACTTTGCATAGTTGCATACGACCCTGTTGTTTGGTGCAGCGTTTGCAAGTTCTCTTTTCAGTATCGTGTGTTCTCCCCGATACAGCCTGTCCAGCTTATCAAATCTTTCAATATCAAAAGAATGTTCCCGTAATACCGAATTAAGCACATCATCATTTATTTTCCCTGTATCCTCTCTGTTTCGTATTATCATCTCTGTCCTCCCCCCTGTTACCATATCCCGTAATCGCTCACCCGTGAAACTTTTCCGTTTTTCGATACGGACTCCTCTATAGCATATCTTGCAGCATCAAGTAAATGGTTGAACATATCGCAAGGTCTGTTTATACTGTTGCCGCCCTTATCTTTCTGCCATGTATAATTACTTATCTCCGTAATGAAGTTGACACATTTCGGATGAATAAATATCCTGTAATTCTGGAGTTTCTGTATACCGTTTAATATACTGTCTTTCCCTTTAGCCGCCGCCGTTATATTTTTGAGTCCAAGCTGTCTTAATTCTTCTATCGACTTAGGTTCTGCACTGTCTGCGATTATTCTCTCTTTTGCAAATCCCTTCTCGGCTATCGCATCATAAATATCTCTGTTTGTCATTGCCCTTTTGTATATCTCATCAAATACAAACATCTCCATATTTCTCTCATCTGCCAATGCACAAAATAACGCCGTAGGGTCATTCGTATATCCGAAGTCAAGTCCGAAAACACTTCTTATGCCATCTCTTTTTGATATCTCCTGCGTATCAAAAAACTTCTCTTCCCAGTTTTCATATATAAGCCCCTCGGATATCCCCCATTCACCAAGACCCGCTACTTTGTATCTTTGAGGATTGTTCAGCCTCATATTTTCAAATACCCTTATATCTGCCTCATCAAGGAACTCATTGCACAGATAATTTGTCGTCTTAGCCATTATCTCCTTGCTCTGCACATCAAAGAACCTCTTTTTTATCCAGTGCTTTTCATTCCATGGATTTAGCGTAAGCGTTATCTGCTTGAAAAGCCCTTTTGATGTTTTACCTCTTATCGACTCATCCAGCATATCAAAATCGCTTTCCCTGCTTATCTCATAAGCCTCTTCTATCCAAAGCCAGCAGAGTTCACCTTTTTTCACCGTAATAGACGTTATTTTCAGCGGATCGTCAAGCCCTCTGAAAAATATCTTCTGTCCCGTCGGCAGATATACCATTTCAAGCGGCGACCTTTTACATTCCCAGTATCCTCCGACGCTGAGCCGCTCTATTGCCCATTGCAGTTCGCTGTAGCAGCTGTCCTTTATCGTAGCAAATACCTTTCTTATCACCAGCAGATTTGCATTTTTGTACTGCATCATACGGCATATCATATTAAGTGCGGTCGTCTTTGATTTTTTGCTTGCCCTTGAACCCTTGCACACTCTGTATCTTCCCTTGAAATTCCAGTAATCACCGTACCCCTTTCCAACAATCTCAGGCAGCCATATATTTTTATGTGTTTTAGTTTTCAAGGCTTTCACCACCGCTTATTACAACAGGTATCTTCTCGTTACCGTCTTTGTTTTCCGTAAAGACCGCATATCTCTTCCCAAGTAATTCCGCCGCCTTTATCCTTTCCTTTACGGCCGCCGATTTATCCACCTTGTTTGCACTTGATACACCTCCGCAGTTTTCTATCACCACTACTTCTTCCGTTGCCTCCCCCCTCATTACCGAAGTCAGATATATCATGACTTCCTGTGCATCGGCGATCCTCTTATCGTCCATTTGTTTAAGCCTTTTTTCGATATAATCCTTTATATCTTTTCTTTTCATCAGCTTGTATGCACTTTTTTCGTAATAGCCGGATTTTCTCGCAGCCTTTGCAGCATTTCCGTATTTTATATAGTAGTCGGCAAATCGCTTCTGTCTTTCGTTTAATTTTCCCATATCCATCACCTCTCTTTCGCTTTATACTATGATTATAATTTTCCGAAACTGAAATAAACTGCAAAATTAAAAAAATTCCGCAAAAAAATTCACCAATAAATTTTTGCGGAATACTATACATTATAAATTTTTTTCAAGGAGAACAATAAATATGAGCAATTGCGTAGTATGCGCCCCATATGACCCTCTCATCCATGTGGATTCTCTTGCCAGGGCTTATGTACCGTATCAGAAAATATGTACTCTCTTCACTCTTGAAGAGAGCCTTGTAAACGGAACTGTTTTTCCCGAGCTTTACAAACCATATATGAAAGAGGGGTGCAAAAAATGAATCGTGATGAGATCCTCAGCTATCTTACAATGCTTGATTTCAAACTTGTAGACT
>JAFUUG010000051.1 GCA_017483905.1 Bacillota bacterium | reverse complement strand
GCGACATTAAAAAATGTCGCTTACTATAACCCTCCGGGGGATGCACACGACTGCGTATAAGGTAGTTAGCCGCTTTGCGGCACGCAGTCGGTGCGAGTAAACGCCCAAAGTACAAGTACTTTTGTCGTTTACTATAAATATGCCGAAAAAGGTGGGAAATATCAAAATATATTGAATTGTATGTCTGATTGTGATATAATCTATACAAAATTATTACTGTTTTTGTGCAAAAATACTATGTGAATTTCAATGGAATGGCATAAAATGAAAAAGGATCGAAAAATCGGAGGTACATTCATGAAAACGATAATAATAAACGGTTCGCCGAGAAAAAACGGCAATACTGCAGCCCTTACGGAGAGGATAGTATCACTTTTAAAAGGTGACGCAAAGGTAATATCACCGTATTTTATGAATATAGCACCATGTACGGACTGCCGCTTTTGCTACGGAGAAAATGAATGTATCATAAAAGACGATATGACGGATATATATGGAGAAATATTATCGGCAGACAATATAATATTGGCATCGCCCCTGTATTTTTCCGAGCTTACAAGCGGAGTGCTTGCGATGGCATCACGCTTTCAGCTTTTCTATACCTCACGATATATAAGGCACGATATAAAGGAGATAAAAGAAAAAAAGGCGGCGGTCATACTCGTGGGGGGAGGAAGCAGCAAAACAGATGAAAAGGCACTTTCCACAGCTTCTATAATATTGTCGTCGATCAATGCAAAGGTCGTTGATACGCTTTCATATATAAATACAGATCACCTTCCTGCGGCGGAAGATGATACTGTACTTCTGAGACTGAATGAGATAGCGGAAAAACTTATACTATAAACAGGTCATTGTCCTTCGTTTCTCTCGACTCTTGAAAAGAATGCTTTGCTGCTCTCTCCGTTGGCACGGTTAAATCTTCCGAGATGCAGAAGTTCTTCGCTGCTGCCGCTTAAAACATTTTTCTTTTCGGTGCAGGTAAACACGACTTTGAAACCAAGATCGTTTATTACCGGTACGGACTCTTTGCATATCGCCCCATAGGGATAGGCAAATATTTCCGTTTCTTTTCCGATGTGTGTTTTCAGATCGTTCTGTAAATGAAGGAGATCGTCGAAGAGGGCTTTTCTGTAGCTTGTTTCGCTTTCTCCGTATTTTATATTACAGCCTTTTCTGCCGCCTTTGTTTTTGTGCATATCATAGGTATGATTGCCTATCTCTACATAGCCGCTTTCAGCCATTTCGTCTATTTCGTACCATGTGAGATGAGAATAATCAAGATTGTGGTCTTCTTTTTGTGTGTGGAGATCGGCATAAGCCCCGATCACAGACATAATGGCTTTCATATCGTATTCCCTGAGAAGAGGATAGGCGTAGGCATAAAAACTCTCGTAACCGTCATCAAAAGTTATCATTATAGGCTTCTCGGGAAGAGAAGTGCCGTTTTGGGCATGGTCGATGAGTTCTTTTGCGGAAACTGTGGTATAGCCGTTTTCTTTTATGTATTTCAGATCGTTTTCAAACTGCGTTTTAAGTATGGCATATTTCCCTGTCATATTATATTTTTCCGTGATGTTGTGATACATTATTACCGGAAGTTCGACTGTGCTTTCGGCTTCCGTCATTTCAATACGGTACATAAATACGGCAGTAAGCAGAAGTACTGCCGCAGCTAATGTAAAAAATCTCTTTTTTATATAAATTATCATATTTTATCACCCTGATAAAATATTATTCAGTATAATATAAAAAAGAACAGGATCTTTTTCGATTTACAGGGGCTGTTATACCGGTGAGCAAAATAAATTTGCTCACTCAGTATAACTTTATGTACACGGCTGCGATAAAGTAAATAGCCGCTTTGCGGCACGCAGCCGGCACACTCGAAATCGGAAATATTTTCCGATTTCGAGTATAATTCGGATCAGTAGCCTTTGTTTTTAAGATCGGCAACTATCTCCATAAACTTTTCTTTTACATCAAATCCGACTATATCTTCTCTTTTAAGATCGGTCATATCGGTATGAGATATTCCCCTTATATGTTTTCCTTTGAATATACCCTGAAATTCTCCCCATTTTGCAGATCTGAGGGAAACAAGTCCGTCATTTTTTCCGTCTATCAGTCTGATGAAAGGATAAGTGAAAAAATAACGGGTATCGCTTAAATTATTTTTCATTACAGAGGTATAACTCTGATAATAAACGTCAATGTTATTTTTTACGTTATCATTAAATTCTTTTAGATAAGATGATGTGAACTGGTGCATAACTGTATAAAAATCGGGAGATATATCACCTTTTTTTGAAAAATGTGCGTTGAATATCCTTGCAAGTATTCTCCAAAAAAAGTCGGGGGTCATCTTAAAAAGCACATCTGCATATTTACAGCCTCTGTGCGGAGTCGATATAGTTGTAAGAGAGGCGACTTTTTCGGACATAAGGAGTTTTGAAATCATATATCTTGAATCAAGTCCGCCCTTTGAATGAGCGATAATATTCACTTTTTCGGCACCTGTTTCATTAAGTATCGCTTCGATCCTTGTCCGCAGAAATTCCGCATTTACATTATAGGGGGCAATAGCATCCTGATTTCCGTAAAATATTTTTGCTCCGTGTGCTTCGAGTTTTCGGGGGATCCTTCCCCAATAGTTGCGTTCAAGGCGGTCTCTGAATCCGACACCATGGACAAGGAGAATGGGATACTTAGTGGCACACATATTTGAAACGGGCGGTTCTGTACGTTTTTTTCCGCAAAGCTCGTATTCAAATTCATCTCTTGCCTCTTTACACATATAATGCCAGAGAGGAAAATTAAGGTATGGCGCAGGCAGATTGAAGATAAGAATAAATCTCCTGAAAGGCGTCAGACGTCTTGATGCGGCAGCGATCCTAAGACAACCGTTGAATGAGATCACTGTCAGATAAAGAAAACAGAACAGGATATCGGCAATAATTATTTCAAGCGGTGCGAAACATTTAAAAAATCCGCAAAAAAAGGCTGTTATATAAAAAGCGAATGCACTCATCAAAGCGACTATGGAATATTCCGTCAGTCTTTTACCGCCGATAAGAGCGGAAAGACGAAATGAGGAACTTTTTTTATTTGGGTACGGTCTGATATTGATCTTGATAAAATAATACAGGATAAACAAAGTCAATGCCGAAAGAACACCGATAGTGGAAGTATCGGGCATAATTGCATAAGAATAATAATATATAAAAATAATATGAGGGGTAACGGTCAGAAAAAGCGATGCGAGATATTTTCCTGTCAAGGGTATTATCATTTTGGCATCAAGAAAAATAAGAAGAATAACTGCAATGAAACTGAAAGCTATCGCCAAAATATCACCTCCGTTCAAAGTTTGATCTTTTACATATCAATGTAATTATATCATAACAGGGTATAAAAAAAATTGCAAGATAATAATTTTTATAGTATAATAAAAGAAATGGAGCGTAAGAATATGAATATTTTTCAGGCAGTAATACTTGGAATACTACAGGGAGTCGCTGAATTTCTTCCTGTATCGAGTTCGGGTCATTTTGTGCTTTTCGGGAAGATACTCGGTGTAGAAGAACAAAGCATGACTTTTGATATAATGCTGCATATCGCAACGCTTATTCCCGTATGCAGTGTATACAGAAAGGAACTCCTTGGCATTATCGGAAAGCCTATGCAGAAAATGACGTATCTGCTTATAGTCGGCACGATACCTGCGGTAATTGCGGCACTACTCTTTAAGGACAGGATAGAGGCACTTTTCGGCGGAGGGAAGAGTCTTTCGCTTGCTTTTTTCTGCACGGGGATAATGCTTTTATTTACAGACAGGATAAAGGATAAAGGCAAAAAAGAGATCACATATAAGGATTCGCTTATTATAGGCATTATGCAGGCGATAGCAATGATCCCCGGAATATCAAGGTCGGGCAGCACTATTGCAGGGGCATTATACAGAAAGCTCGACAGAGAAGAAGCGGCAAAATATTCTTTTCTGCTATCTGTGGTTGCCGTGCTTGGGGCAACGGTGCTTGCGGCAAAGGATATCATAACGGGGGATAATACCGGCGAAGTATTTAACGCTTCATACATAGCAGGGTTTATAGCGGCGGCACTTTCGGGATACCTTGCTATACAATTTATGATAAAACTGATAAATGAGTGTAAACTGAGATATTTCTCAATATATGTTTTTGTTTTGGGAATACTCGTTCTTATTTTTTTATGAGAGGATAAAATAAAATGAAAGATGAGATTTTAAAGACATTTACGGAACTTATATCAATAGATACGAGATCGGAGGAAGATGCAGATTCTTTTCCGTCAACGGAAAGTCAGTCGCTTTTTGCGGAAATGCTTGCGGGAAAGCTGTCAACGATAGGGATAGATGATGTAAGGATAGACAAATACAGCTATGTAACGGCAACTATACCGGCAAATTGCGACAAGAAACAAAAGATAGGCTTTATAGCACACATGGATACAAGCCCCGAATACAACGGAAAAGGTATAAAGCCGATAATAACGGAAAACTATGACGGCGGAGATATAATGACGGGCAACAATATAATAATATCTCCCTCTAAATTTCCCGAGATGAAAAATTATATCGGTCAGACTATCAT
>JAFUUG010000624.1 GCA_017483905.1 Bacillota bacterium | reverse complement strand
GTAAACGACAAAAGTCTTTGGACTTTGGGCGTTTACTTGCGCCGACTGCGTGCCGCAAAGCGGCTTTATTCCTTGTACGCAGTCGTGTGCATGCCCCGCAGGGTTATAGTAAATGACATTTTTTAATGTCATTTACTATAAAATAATACTACATTACAGAACATAAAAATAATATTCACCGCAATTGTAAATAAACTGTAATTTGATTATACAGACATTATATGTTATGATATATAGTTGAGGTACAGTAACTGATCGTATAACATCAAATTTGATAAGATAGTTCTTATATACAGTGACAAAGGAGTCAGAAAAATGAAAAAAGCTGTAATAATAGGTGCGGGACCGGCAGGTCTTACAGCAGGCTATGAACTTCTTAAAAGAAGCAGGGAGCATGAAGTTATAATACTTGAAGAGAGCGATTCTATAGGCGGTATCTCAAGGACTGTTAAATATAACGGAAACAGAATGGATATCGGCGGTCACAGATTCTTCTCAAAAGACGAGAGAGTGACAAAATGGTGGCAGGACATTATGCCCGTACAGGGAAAGCCTTCATTTGATGATATAAAGCTCTCAAGAGAGAAACCTCTTGCACCGAACGGGCCCGATCCCGAAAAAGAAGACAGAGTAATGCTTATAAGACACAGAGTATCGAGAATATATTATTTAAAAAAATTCTTTGATTATCCTGTAAGCATGAAGATGCAGACATTTAAGAATATGGGATTTGCAACGACTGTAAAAGCAGGTCTTAGTTATCTCGGCTCAGCTATTGTAAAACTTCCCGAAACTTCGCTTGAAAATTTCTATATAAACAGATTCGGTCGTGTTCTTTATTCCATGTTCTTTGAGGGATATACGGAAAAATTGTGGGGCAGACATCCGAGAGAGATCTCCGCTGACTGGGGTGCTCAGAGAGTAAAAGGTCTTTCTGTGCTTGCGGTATTAAAGGATATGTTCTCAAAGGTACTCGGCGGCAGAAAGAAAGCGGAAAAGAAAGTTGAAACTTCCCTCATAGAAGAATATTTTTATCCCAAATTCGGACCCGGACAGCTATGGGAGAGCGTTGCAGGCGAGATAGAGAAAATGGGCGGAAAAATAATAATGAATGCTTCCGTAAACAAGATAAATACAGAGAACGGCAAAGTTGTTTCAGTGGGATATTTAAAGGACGGCAATACAGTGACCGAAAGCGGCGATATATTTATTTCTTCCATGCCCGTAAAAGATCTTATTGAAGATATGGGCGATACTGTTCCGAAAGAGGAACTTGCGATCGCAAAAGGACTTCCTTACAGAGATTTTGTTACAGTTGGACTTTTGGTCAATAAACTTAATCTTAAAAACGAAACGGATATAAAGACACTCGGAAATATCGTTCCCGACTGTTGGATATACGTTCAGGACGTTGGAGTAAAACTCGGAAGAATACAGATATTCAACAACTGGTCGCCGTATATGGTAAAAGATGCCGAAAATACGGTATGGATAGGACTTGAATATTTCTGCAACGAGGGTGATGATTTCTGGAATATGACAGATGAAGTCTGCATTAAAACGGCAGTAGACGAACTTGTAAAAATGGGCGTTATAAACGATGCAAAGGATGTCCTTGATTCCCACAGAGAAAAAGTAAAGAAGGCATATCCGGCGTATTTTGATACATATTCCGAGATAGACAAGCTGATAAAATATATAAACACATTTGAAAATCTGTATTGTGTCGGAAGAAACGGTCAGCACAGATATAACAATATGGATCATTCCATGGCTACATCTTTTGAAGCGGTAGATAATATTCTAAGCGGAAAGACATCGAAAGAAAATATATGGAATGTCAATACCGAAAAAGAATATCACGAAGAGAAAAAAGCCTGAATATGTAAATGAACGGAGTTGGCAAAATGAAAGACAATAAAGATAACAGCAATAAAGATAACAACAATAAAATTAACAAGGCATTTAAGAAAAAACCGAATGTGTATTGTATAATACTTATTATCGTTCTTATTCTCGAAGTATTCGTTTTTAATTATCG
>JAFUUG010000623.1 GCA_017483905.1 Bacillota bacterium | reverse complement strand
TAAAGACGGTCTCGGAAGTGATGAAGAATTTTACGGGGGAACCTATAACGAAAGTACTTCTTATGAAACAAAGGCAGCGGAAGATATAAAAACTGATTTCGAGGAAGAGATAAAGCCTGAAAAATACGAATCTTCCGAACCTGCAAAAAGCATCAATGAATCTATTCTCGATATGCAGGATTATCGCTCGTTAGAAGATATCGAAGCACGGGTAAACAAGGACGAACTTTATAAAGAGCTGCTTACGACCAATACGGAATTCTTTAATACAAACGAAGCATTGAGGGTACTCGATACACAGCTTTCATCGGTATTTCGTTCAAAAGACCTTTCGGCCGGTGAAAAGCTTACGGCAATGCAGGAGATAGCAGCTAACAGAGCGGTTTTAAAGGGCAGGAACAACAGTATTTTTGCCGATACACTTGCCAATATAATAAATAATCTCATAAATGTAACAACATTGCGGGTAGATGAAGAACTCAGCCTGATACGACAGAGATTTGCGGATATAAGCGAGAAGGAGCTTTATAAGGGAAATACGGAGATAGTTTCAAAGCTTACAAAGGAACGCTGTGATCTGCAAATGAAAATGTCGCAGGATCTTGTTAAAATAGTGCGTCTTTACGATCATCTTACATCAACGGTCGTTGATTCGCAAAAGCAATTTATCGAGGGGATCCCATCATCAAATCCGTATATAAACAGCTACTTAAAG
Source organism: Bacillota bacterium (assembly GCA_017483905.1). GTDB lineage: Bacteria > Bacillota > Clostridia > Lachnospirales > CAG-274 > RGIG4831. The sequence continues at coordinate 1,665 of JAFUUG010000623.1, read as the reverse complement.
CCTGCTGTCGAGATAGCACCGAAGGACTTGACGAAGCATATCGATCTTTTATTCAGAGCACTTAATGACGGCAAGCTAAAATTGTCGGCAGTTGAGGCTGAAATAAAAGCACTTATTGAAACATCGTCAAAAATATGCGAGCTTAGTGACAGCATAATAGCTGCACAGGAAGAAATAATCGAAACGATGAAAGTGCAGAAAATAGAGGATGTCGTTATAGTTGACAGTCTTGTTAAGAACGCTATGCGTGTATACTGCGGAGGTGATAATTCGGGAAAGACGGCATCTGCGGTTGTTATGAATGAGGTACACAGAAGAAAAGGAAATACCCTTTTTATTGACCTTACAAAGACAAATAAAGCTGCGGCATATATTCCGAATATGACCGATATATCGGAGGTCATCGATAAGCCAAACAGAGGCGAATATGAGTTCTTGTACTATAAGAACAGACAGAAGATCGACTTTGAGGCACTTATTGAGTACCTTAATGACTGTACCGTGCATTTCCGTTTTATAAATATTCTTACGGATTTTGACAGGCATATAAGGGAGCTTCAGGATTATGCTCTAAGCGTAAATGTATTCTTAAAACCTGATATAACCTCGATAAGCAGGGCGAAAAACTTTATAAGAGCAACAACTGCCGATAATATCGCAAAAAGACTTTGCGTAGTCAATCCTTCGGTTGAACCGTCAGAAATGTTCTCTATACTTGATATTTCGCCTACAGAGTATAAATATGTGGCGATACCGAATATGCCCGAAATAAACAAGGCAACGCTGCGTGGAACGAATCCGGGAATAATCAAGGATGTAAGGCTTATATTTGAGGAGCAGTTCCAATGATCGCAATAAATTTACAGGGAAGATTGTCTGTCAGGGATATTGATATGGTGATAGAGCAGACCAAGCTTATGTTTGACGAAAATACTGATATAAAGGCGGCAGACAGTCTTATCCTGTATTGGCAGAATATCATACCGAAGGAGTTGCTCGACAGTTTAACAGAGAAAGCTTATCCGAATTATGAATTTTACGAGATAAAAGATTATTGGGTAAGTCCCGATATTATCAAGGTGTTTTCTCTTTCGGATTTTGTGCCTGTAGAGGTTGATTATAAAGAAAATGTGATAACTGCTGCGGCGATCCCCGAATTTATGACGGAAGAAGTACCGTTGGTGGGTACATTTACGGTAAAGAGGGTATGTATAAAGCTTTATGAGTATGTTTCGCTTTATATAAAGTATTACGGCAAAAATCCGAGATTTATAAAAAATCTTCCTGCATCGGATATTTTTAATATGATAGTTCGTGAAGCGATTTTGCTCAAGGCTGCGGATATTACAATATCGCAAAAACAGAATCATGTTGAAGTCTACTACAATGTGGCTAAAAGAAAGGTTTATTCAAAAAGGACGATACCTAATAATATTATGGAGCCGATAGTAAAGATATTGACCGCAAGAACAAACAGTTCGCCTGCGGTAAGTTCGAGAGAGCCTGTATATTTTACTATAGATCTTGATGAAAGTCACAGAGGCAGAACAGTGATAAATCACACATATTGGGGTAAAACGATAACTATCCGTGTTCTTTCAAATGAGCTTCATAAGAATACATTCAAGTCGCTTAATATTCCGGAAGATGTGACAAGGTTTTTTA
>JAFUUG010000622.1 GCA_017483905.1 Bacillota bacterium | reverse complement strand
ACCACTTGATTTTGCCGCCTGAGTTATTAGTTCTTTTTCTTCTTTAGTAACCTTAAAACTTATAGTTTCCGTCTTCATAAAAACTTCTCCATTTCTTTTATTATTTATAAAAATTTGCTCGCCAAATGGCAGGTAAAGAATCTACTTACATTCTTTACTTTACTTATATGTTATATCATTATTTTATTAAAATATTATCTCGTTCCACGTTCTATGTTCCACTTCGATTTCATTCAGAGTTCACGTCTTACCCGCTAAAAATCGCACAAAATCTAATAAAAACCAGTGTGGAACGTGGAACACGGAACATTTTCACTCTTTACCCTACTATTTTGATATGGTTTTATCATTCCTTTATCAGAGTATTCTATATAACTATGATAAAAAAGAAAATCCGTCAAAAACCATATTAATTTTTGTATTCAAAAATCTCCAAACTCTGTTCATATTATATAAGCAAAAAACGTTTTATCTCCTCAAATTCAATTTCATCTTTTCCTTATATATTCATCTTATTACTGTTTGTTCAAAAAATCAAATTGTTATTTTTATTTCTAAGGACTTATTGAATTCTGATTGATATTCAGAAGTTTTTCATTCCGATATATAATTCAAAAAAGGAATAAGAAAGTTAATTTTTAATTCAAATTTTGTTTAAATTATCTATTTTCTGCGTTCCTCTATGTTCCCATGGTATCCCTTGGGAAAACATCTTAAGATTACCCAAGATATTAATTTTATAATATCTAATTGAAAAAACAAAAAATAACCCACAGCTTATCAATCTATCTATGATAAGCTGTGGGTATGATTCTTTATACAATATTCACTTCAGTGTCATATATGTAGAGGTTGTTGCTAAGTAATTCGTTCTTTTTAAGCAATAATGTATTTACTTCTTTTATCGTTGATTTCAATAAATTGGGATTTGCTTCTGAGATCGGTACTGTCAAAAATTCGTGTACTGAGGAAGGTATTATATAGAACGATTCATTTAATTTTTTTCTTTTATGCCTTGTAGGACTTTAGGGTATAACATATAGACTGCTCCATCATGTCCTTTATCACTTGTAACTACAATAATATTTTCCATATATTTACCTTTGGTAAGCGGATTATAATTAAAGTAATCGATAAGCTTTTCTGTTTTATATGGTATCAGATCAAATGTATTATCTTTTGCCTTTTCGTACAAAGTATCGAAATCATATCCGAGTATATCAAGCGTTTCGTTTATTAAAAATGCCGACAGAATTTCCGATTCATTTGATAAGAATATCCATTTGAATACCACAGCTAAATCAAGAAATCTTTTGTGAGGAACATTTCTTAAAAGCTCTTTGTTGTTCTCATAGTTAATAAGTGAAAGGACTATATATTCTGTTATATCATGTGGATTCATACACTTAAAATTCTTCACTGCATCAAATAGTATCTTCACTGCATCTGAAATGATTTTAGTGATATCATCATCTGATTTCAGATATTCATCATACAGGTCTTTTACTTGCATAAATGGTAAGAACGGTAATTGCTGTGCTTGTTCTGTCATGTAAAGAATATCGTATGGAACATCAGAGTCACCTGTATTTTTTATGCGTATGATGTATTTGTGCGGGATATACAAGTTCGCTCTGATAAGAAATTTTTCTTTGAAATCTTTATAACTAAGCATATTCTCAATTCCTTCTATATTTCTGTACTCATGTCATAAATATTGCCGTAGTCATAGTATGCCTCGTATTCGTAAAGCATTTCGGCTATATCATCAAGTGTCCATCCTTCCGCAAGCGATACATCGACAAATTCTTTATCAAAGCCGATAAATTCAGCATAGTCGATTATGTCTTCGTAGTATTCTTTGTCGGCAAAGTCTGAGTTGTTGTGTCTTTTTCTTGTTGGTTTTGAATTGTTGTAATAAGTTTTTCGGAAACTTCCATAGCTGTATTTTCCGAAAATGTAATCTTCGCTTGGTTCAAAATCTGTTTTCTCTATGCTGCCTGTTCTGCTTATTTTAAATATTGAGTAAGGCTCCATTTTTATTTCGGGTATATGTTTTATTTTAAGTTTTTCAAGTGCCGAGAAAAGTATTTTATCCGTTGAAGCGTAGAGATAGAATCCGCCACAGTCAACGAGGCACATTGGATTATCACCTTTGACTATGTAGAGGTCATTATTTTTATCAAGTACAGTAAAGCAGAAAGAGCCGGCAACTTTTTCCGACATATATTTTATTGAGTTGAAATTAACTTCGTTCTTTTGTTCTATCAGTT
>JAFUUG010000621.1 GCA_017483905.1 Bacillota bacterium | reverse complement strand
TGTTCTCTTTCCGAGTATCCGTTTATCATTGATGTGAGCATATCATTATTTCCGCCCGAAGAACCTGCTCCGGAACTTTCAAGAGCTGCCAATCTTCTCTCCGTTTCTTCTGCCCATGTACTTTCGTAGTTATTCGGATTTATGGTATCGTCAAGTGTTTCAACAACATCAATGCTGCTCGGCTTTGACTTCCATACATAATTCGCACTCGATATCCTCACAATAAACTGTACTTTGCCCGCCGAATGAGTTACATTGCTGTCAAGTTTCCAAGAGAAAATGATACAGTCATCGTTTTCGATTATCTTATCAACGGGAACAATGTCCGAGTAATTATCTGCGTTCACATAAAAGATCTGAAATGTCTTTCCGAGAAGATCAACACCGTCAATGTACCTGTTTATCTTGAAAAACAAGCTGTTAGACTTGTTATCGCCCATAACGACTACATCGGAGTATTCCTTCGGCGGAGCGATCTCCTTATTGTTTATAGCAAAAATCTCGTCAATATCTGCATTTATCGTTAAATTTTTAAGTTCATCCATTTTATCACTCCTTACAAGTCAATGTCGTTCCAATAATGCTGTCCGCTGCGTGTCCACACCCAGCTTCCGTCATCCGTGGTATCCCATTCGTTGTCGTTCGCCTTGAAATCCACTCGCTCTTCACTTATTGAGCTTTCGACCGTGATGTTCATCGTTATATCCGATATGCTTGCGGCAGCGTGGAAAGCGATGAACCCGTAATTAAGACGGACATAAGAAACTTTATCGAATACTTTTGAATTTTCATCTCTGCAAACCGAGTGCAAAAGCTGAAAATCACCCGTTCCACCGCTGTATGCTGCTCTGCAGGCGACCGTCTGACCTTTTCCCAAAGAATTATAAGCCGTAACGGTGATAATTGCAAAGCCTCCGCCATATCTATGCCCGGAAGAGAAGTTACACAAAACAAGTTTGTACCATTTATTGTATGCTATCGGCTGTTCTATTTTTTGATAGGTGTACGGACTTGGTGTCCAAACAGCCGTTCCCGATTCGCTGTATTTTAATGTTTTATTCCAAGAACCGCCCGAAGGTATATGCTTAGAGCCACTGCGAGTTTCCGCTGTTCTGTGCGTTTTAAGGGTATCGTTTATGTTATCCTCACGATATAGGTTATAAGCAAGCCGATTGTATATGTCCTTAAGCACATTCAGAACATTACTCTTTCCCGTTGTTAATGTATTATCGCCATAAGTGGTTGAGGTTATTGCATCAACAGATATAGCAGAAGATGCGTGTGCGCTGTTCGTTGCTCCCGTATGTGAATTAAGGCTTGATGATAATGTTCCTGCGGAGGATTTTGCAGAGCATATCTGTTCCGCAAGTTTGAGTATTGCATTCTGAACATTTGATGCACTTATATTGACCGCATAATTCCCATTTGTGGCATTTACATAAGTCGTTGTGATGTTTTCTGCCGTATTGATTTTTACCCAATTCGACCAGCCTGTAGCTATATAAGGATATTTATTCATATCTTTTATGTTTTCATTGCCCGAAAACTTAAGATTTAATTCATTTGCATAAGCCCTGTTAGTATCGCTGTCATCTGCGAATCGTTTTCTTGTAGTGCCGCTCCTCATATAAATTTGAAGTCCTCTTGAAAATGGAGCTTTATCCCAATCTGACGTCGGAAATGCTTGTGATCCTATGGCTATTTGGGTTCCGTAACCCGTTGTATCTTCTTGCGTATCAGACCAATTATGAGTGGATGGCAAATATATCAAATGAAACTGCTGTCCGCTTATCGGACTGAAGGGAATATTACTCACTCTTGTTACATAGCTTACGGGAAATGCACAGTCATTCATTATGTTTTCA
>JAFUUG010000620.1 GCA_017483905.1 Bacillota bacterium | reverse complement strand
TAGACATCCGTAGTTCCTTCTACTATTCCATAGCTGCCATTTTTAAATTTTATAAGTGCTATCCCGAGATCTTCGGCCTCTATATACGGATGATTAAGCCTGTCCGTCATCCCAACAACTTCCTCTATTTCACCACCCATCATCCACCTAAGCAAATCTATATTGTGGATACACTGGTTCATAAGCGCACCACCATCTTGTTCCCATGTCCCCCTCCAACTTGCACGATCATAATACTCATGATCTCTACACCACCTAATATGAGCAGTTCCATAAAACAATCTTCCAAAACGCCTCATTTCTATTGCTTCACGTATAATTTGTATTGATTTATTAAAACGATTCTGATGGCATGCACATACTTTTACATGTTGTTTTATGGAAGCACCTATTATAGCATCTGCATCTGCAATAGATAATGCTATAGGCTTTTCAATAATACAATTAACTCCATGATTTATACAATCAAGTGCTATCTTTGCGTGTTTTCCACTCTCAGTACATATTGCAACAAGTTCAAGTTCTTCTTCTTCTATCATTTTGATATAATCTTTATATCTTCGAACACTATCATATAGCTTGAATTTCAACGCCTTGTCTTCCATACATGATTCATCAATATCACAAATAGCCTTTATTTCAAGATTATTTTCTTGTGCTGCAACTATATGATTTGGAGAAATTCTTCCACAGCCAATCAAACCAAATTTCATTTCCTGTACCCACTTTCGTTTTTAAATATAATTTTATAGTATGTAAAAAAATTAATTCACTTCTAGTTTAAAGGAAACACTGATGATTGTACAATCTCACAGACATGTGGAATAATTAGTATTTTCTTATAGTAAACGACATATGTTATTGTACTTTGGAGATTAAACAATATCGTATTCTTGAATCTTGTGAAAACTAAAAGCACAAAATTTAAAGTCGTTTACTATAAATATCAAAGCCTCTTAATAAGACAAGATTTAATATAATATATCAACATTCTGTATCATCTCAGGTTTTCCTGTCTTTTTGTATAGTTGTACCACAGAACTTAAATCTCCATAATACGCATCACTCATTATTATAGCCCTATCCAACTCTGCTGAATCATCATAAATCCCCCAACCATCATTTTTGTAATTTTCAACTATCTTACTATATTTCTCCCAAAGCTGTGGTCGCATCGATTCAATCGTTGCTTTAATAAGCGGATGAGGGCGCCACAGAAGTGCAACTTCATCTCTGTTTTCGTAAAACACTTTGAAAACATCTTCTATTTTATCAAGCATTTTTTCACTATGTTGCAATAGAGCGGTCAAACCCGTATTATAGAAAATTACCTTTTTCCTAGTGCCATCAGGCTTTTTAATTATTTTTAGCCACTCATCCGGTATTTTCAAATCCTCTCTCTTGGTATTAAGCACCTTATCATATTTGGGTGAGCCTGTCCCTAATATCTTCTTTTCAAAAACAGGTCTATAATCTTCATTTTTGAAAAAATCAACCAATACGTTTATATATGCCTGCCTCATATCTTCTGATTCAACAATGACCTTATCTGCATTTAAAACGCCATAAGTCGTAACAAACCCCTCAATACCTTTCAACGCATTACTATCATTGGGGTCTATATCCCCTAAAACAAAATACGGAATATATATAAGCTCGTCCGTATATTTTTTTATATTCTTTGTGTAAAAAAACGGATGAATACTTGTAACTAAATTACCATCGTCGTAAGGGTTGTGTATATATATCTTATCAGGATGCCTTGCTTCGAAATTATAATTGTTATAATTAGTTATTGGAACATAATCGGGATACAAATCACCTTCATAGTGCATTTCTCCAAACGAAAAATCGTTATTTCTGTCATAATACGGAATCGGTATCACATAAGCATCGCAATTTTCATCTTCATCAGCTGCTTTCCATACGCTTTCCAATGAATCCCACATACTCGCCTTATATGGCAAAAAAACAACTTCCAGCTTTACGTTTTCGTTTGTAAGCATATCTTCAAACACATTCATATTCGTATTCATTACACTGTAAATCTCGGCATAATCTCTCTTTTCTTGAATACTTTCGTTAAATATCTCCATATCTGCTTGAATTTCGGATATAACTTTCTCATAATCTGAATATCTGTCAGATTTCAATACTCCAGCTAAAGTTTCGTTAATATGCGTAAACGCAGAATAACAGTCTATAAGAACATTTTCCGCTTGTTCACTATTATCTGTTATGTTATGAACATACTTGATCCCGTCCTTTACAGTACCAAGCAATTCAAGCAATTGTTTTTTTATGTGTTTACGCATTCTTTTCACCTTTTTCATCATAAGGATTGTTGGGACAATAATATTGCCATATGAATTATTGGAACAAATATTGTCTGTGGCATAAACCACTTCGCTCCGCTTAAAGCGGTCTTGGCATACCCAAAGTTCCAAGGAACCAAATAATGCCGTTTTATAAATTTATATAAATTTTCTCATTACGCAGTTCGATAAACCGATGTAACTCTTGGAGTTAATCCGCATAATTCGAAAAATTTAATCTTTAGCCAAATATCTCTCTTCTATATTTAAAGCAGAATTTATTGCTTTGTCTATTTTCAAACCACAACTTTCACACAAAAAAATACTATTTTTTGTTTTCCCAATGCATCCGCACTCGGAACAAATAACAGATATATCTTTTGGAGATACTTCAACGATTTTTATTCCATTTGAAAAACATTTCTCCATAAGTCTTTTTCTTATATAGCCTTCAAAAGATCTGTTAAGCTTTTCTTTTGAAAATTTTGATAATCTCTTTTCTGATTTTTTATGAATGATTGCTTTCGTTATAACAACTGTACAGGGACTTTGCTCTCGCAGCATCCTGTTTATTTCGGAATTTATAAACGTGATCATCTCGGAATGTTTGCTTTTCTTATGCAAACTGTATTTCTGTTTGCCTAAATTGCACAACTTTATTTTTCTACTCTTGGATTTACCGCCATTTTCCAAAGCATCCATGTACACTTTATAAACTTTATATCTTTCTATATTTTTGTTTCGCAGTCTATTGGTTTCTGTATTAACCAATTTATTGAAATTTTCACCATACTTCTTACCGTTAGACAAAGCAAACATATTTGTAAAACCAATATGAAGAAAAATCGTATTTGTGTAATCCTCATGGAAATTTACTTTTACATCTATCGGTGCAGATATTTTGATATAATCATCTTCTACAAATATTTTTAATTGTCGTGTATGAATATCCTTATCCCTTAAATCCACCATTATTCTTTTTCGAGGTATCCTGCTCACAAAACCAATTAAACCTTTTTCATAGTATTTATATCCCATAGGAGATACCGTAAAACTATTTTTTCTCCCAACTTTCGGCATCTGCTTATATTTTCTGACATACCTGCATAAGAGACTGTTCAGCCTTTTTACATCTATACACAATTTTTTTGAATTCCTTGGCATTTCATAGTCTTCCCGACACAATATCGCATTAAATACCGATGGATATTTAAGTACCGTAAGAAGATATATCCTATCTTCCTGAGTCAAATTTTCATTTTTCCTCACAAGATCGGCAATTTTATTTTTCAAATTACCCCACATAGATTTTATATCACGCAGAGCATCAAAAATAGCCAACTCATAATATACCGAAGGTAAATTAAGCTGCTGCCTAAGCCCGCAATAACGCATTTCATTCAGAACAGTATAACCCGGTGTAAGCTTAGCAAGACTGTTTATCCCCGAGTATCTGCCAAAAATATAATTTTTGACCTTATTATAGTCATCTGCAATTTTTCTAAGTTCATTTATTGTTTCGGAGGATAATTCTTTACTATATTGAAAAACAGTTTTTGTTATAGTTTTTCGCTCTGTCATTTCATTACACCATAAAATTTGAATTGAAAATTATTATTGTTTAAGCTATAATATGCCATGTAAATTTTAGCAACACAGCAATTCGTAAAATTGTATATTTTATGTACAGGTACAATAAATCGGCTTATTCTCGGTTTTATTTGTTTAATTTGACGGTAAATCAGACGGTTTATTTTATGCTATTGAGAATTTATTCATTGCTGTTCTTTTTTCTTTCATTGTAGGATGTACATACAGTGAAAGGGTTATATTTATACTTGAGTGTCCTAATATTTCACTAAGTATTTTCACGCTCAATCCTTTATCGACCCATTTTGTGGCAAATGTATGTCTTAAAACATGGAACTTAACATTTCTGATATTACAATCT
>JAFUUG010000619.1 GCA_017483905.1 Bacillota bacterium | reverse complement strand
TATAACACATCCTGCTTATTTTAATGACAGGCAGATATATGCTACAAAACAAGCCGGATTAATGGCAGGATTCAAGAATGTATACCTTTTATCCGAACCTCTTGCGGCAGCTATCGAATACGGATACAGACAGGGGTATGCTCAGACGATACTTGTATATGATATTGGCGGAGGTACGTTTGATGCCTGCATTCTGAAAGTATCTATTGATGAAGATGGTCAGGAAATTTTTCAGGAATTATCCGATGTGGGAGATATGAATCTCGGCGGCGATGATTTTGATGAAGAACTTATTAAATGGATGAAAGAAAAGTTTGAAGAGCAATACAGTATTTCTCTTGATGAACTGGAAGAAAGCGAGAGAAAACGTGCCATGCAGAAACTTAAACAGGAGGCTGAACAGACAAAGAAAAAATTATCGGGTACTTCAAAGGTAAATATAAAGATAAATCCACTTATAATATGCGACGGTGTTCCGAGAAATCTCTCTCTTGAAATAACAAGAGAAGAATTTGAGGCAATGATAAGAAAATATGTGGACAGAACGAGAGAGATAATTGAGGAGGCTCTTAAAAGAGCGAAAAAAGAACCGGATGAAATATCAAAAGTTATCCTTGTGGGCGGATCTACTCTTATACCTATGGTAAAGAGAATGGTGGCAGGATTTATAAAAGAGCCTTACAGAGCGACAGATCCCGCAAAAAGTGTTGCCATGGGTGCAGCTATATATAATCATCTTATACATCTTCCCAACAACAAAGTAACTATCGGACAGATAACAAGACAGATATTCGGTACTGAGGCTGTAACTGATCTTAAAACAATGGAAAAGAGTCTTATTCCGATAATCCCTATGGGAAGTCAGATACCATGCAGGATCACCGATGATAAATTTGCGAATATGAAAAATGCGTCAATGGTAAATGTTGACGTATATCAATGGGAGCAAGGCAGAGAAGATGAAAAGAAATATATCGGAAGTATATTGATGAGCGGTCTTAGCGGAGGAACGCAGCTTGAAATAACTTATGCTATAGATGAAAACAACCTTTTTGAGGTATTTGTTAAAGATCTTTCGACAGGAAATGTAAGAAAAGCGGAATTTGACAGAAATGCAGAGCCGCAGAAAAGAGAGGTCGTAACAGGTGTAGGTACGGATAGGGCGAATATCGTATTTCTTATAGATACAACGGGAAGTATGGATACTTATATCAATGGTGTCAAAGACAGAGCGATAGAATTTTCCGAAATATTAAATTCAAAGGGTACGGAATTCAGGCTCGGTCTTATAGGTTACGGCGACTTGAATGAAAGAGAAAAGCCAAGCGTATACAATTTTACGGATGATGTGAAGAAATTCCAAAAGCAGGTAAAAAATATACCGAGAACCTATGGAGGAGATATTCCCGAATCTTCTTTAGATGCACTTGAAACGGGTGTATTTCTGCTTAATTCATCAAGTGTTGATAAATCGGCGAAGAATATATTTATACTTATAACCGATGCTCCGCCTCATATCCCGACTAAGAGCGGAAAAAGTGTAGAGGATATATGCAAAATGCTTGAGGAAAAGGATATAACGACTTATGTAATAGCAAGAAAAGACAAGGAAAGCGTTGCGGCATATACACCTGTGACAAAGCCTGACGGAAAATATTACAGTATGAATGATAAATTCTATGATATCCTCGATAATATTGCAATAAGTATAACGGAGCTTATAAGATTATAGGAGTGAAAGCAAATGGGAGCAGAGCTTACAGCTTGTGTAGGATACAACGAAAATAATATTGCATACAGGTTCAACACGGGGATAAGAGTGTATTCTCTTGAAGAAGCTCTGTTCCACAGCTATTATAATTGGAAAAGCTGCATTGATTTTTTCATAGAAGAAGAATTTATTCTCTGGGTAAGAGATGTACTTAAATTAAGCAAATTATCGGGAGAAATATATG
>JAFUUG010000618.1 GCA_017483905.1 Bacillota bacterium | reverse complement strand
TTGAACCGAACCCCGAATTTACCGAGTCGGAAAATTTCGGACACGAGAATTTCGGGTCCGAGAAAACCGTGCCCGAAGATTTAGCCCCTATAAATAACAATAACAAAATAAACAGTTTTAAAAATAACAGTGTGAATACTAACAATCTATCTATCAAGGATGGGTCGGTTGATGATATTGCAATGTATCGTGAGTTGATAAAGCGGAATATAGGCTATGAAACGCTTATTTTGCCCGATCAGCATAACGATATTTCAAGGCTTGATGAAATCGTCGAGATAATGACCGAAACGGTAGTTTTGAACAAAAATCCTGTTATTATCAATAAAAACAGCGTACCCGCAGAGTTGGTAAAGAGCAGGTTTTTAAAACTCGGTTTTGAGGATATAAGCTATGTGCTTGATGCAACAAGTAAAAACACCGCCAAAATCGGGAATATAAGGGGGTATCTGATAAGTACGCTGTATAATTCATACACCAGTAAAAATAATTATATAAATGCCGAGGTCATGCACGATCTTTATGGCACATAAGCAAAAGGGGGATAAAATGGGGAGATACAGAGACCAAAGAATAACTGTCAGATTGACGGAGGACGAAAAGGAGATTTTATATCGGCAGATGAAACGGGCGGGAAACAGAAACGTGTCGGACTTTATAATGACGGCGGCGTGTACGCATCGTTCAACTGTGGTCAATACTTCGCCGATATTGGAGATAAAGGGCGAAGTGAGCAGGATAGGCAACAATGTGAATCAGATAGCAAAGGTAGCGAATACCACTCACAGCATCTTTGCTGATGATGTGGAAAAGCTGAAAGGCGAATTAAATGCGGTGCGTGGCCTTGTTGAAAAGGCTTTCGGAATGTGTGTTGAGGGAAGGAGAATGGATATTGGCATACATGAAAATAGTGCCGATAAAGACGAATACCCACTTGCAGCAGGTGTTTGATTATATTGAAAACCCCGACAAGACAGAGGAAAGCGTGTATGTGTCCTCATTTCTCTGCGACAGCCGCACTGCGCTGGAGGACTTCCGCGAGATACACAGGCTTGCGATGAAAAAAGGCAACAATCTTGCGCACCACATCATACAGTCCTTTTCGACCGAGGATAATATTACACCCGAAAAGGCGCTTGAAATTGGTGAGGAATTTATGCGGCGAATGCTTTCGGACTATCAGTATGTTATCGCGGTGCATCTCGACAGGGAGCATACTCATGTTCATATTGTGATGAATGCTGTGAACTTCCGTACACATAAAAAGCTGCACTGCAACCACAAAGCGCTGGAGGGAATGCGGCGTGTGAGTGATGAACTCTGCGCTGAAAACGGTCTTATAGTGATAACGCCCGAGTTTAAGGCAAGCAGAAAGAAAATGAAAGCCGATATTGATAAATACACTTTGGAATCCAGTAGTTTTGACGATTTTCTTGAAAAGATGCAGGAGCGCGGCTATGAAATGCGATATGACAAGCACCTTGCATTCAGACCTGATGGAAGCGAAAATTTCTTTCGGGTCGATACGCTTGGAACGGCTTATGAGGAAAATTCGCTGCATATACGCTGCACAAGCGAAAATTCAATGCAAAATAAGCGCAAACAGCCTTATACAAAGATTTTCGCAAAACCAACCTCAAAAGCAAAACATCTTATGTGGGATATTGATTCGGCATTGTATTCAAGCAGGAGTTTTGACGAATTCCTGCTGAATTTACAGAAAATGGGAATAGATGTCAAGCGAGGAAAATATCTTGCACTAAAGCCTGAAAACGGCAAGCGTTTCAGACGTGCGGATAAACTCGGAGAGGAATATACCGAGGAAATGCTGCGGCTGTACTTTGATGATAAGGCGGAATATAAGGCAAGAAAAGCGGAAATAAACAAGCAATTCGGCCTGCTGAATAAAGACCCGAAAGACCAATTCAACAGGTATATTGCGGTGGAAAACATCAACACGCGGATAAAAATGATGAATTATATGAGTGAGCATAATATCAAAAGTCAAGAGGATCTTTTAAGTAAAATCGAAACCGCCGAAAGGCGCAAGGCTTCAATAGAAAAAGACCTACAATGGCTTAATGCAAGACTTGACCGCGAACAAATACTTCCGACCGCCAGACGGCATTACCGCGAAAACAAGGAGATCTATCGGGAATATCAAGCGATAATCAACCCTATACATAAAGCGGTTTTTGAAATGGAAAACCATAGGGAGATAAGCCGCTATCTTCGCGCCGTTGCCGTAATGAACCACGAAAAGGAGAAGTGGGGCGAACTGCCGACCGCAAAGGAGCGCAGCAGGGATATCGAAAAAACAACAAACGAAATTGCAAAGTATAAGGAATTGCTGAAAGAGGTACGATCCGAACTTTCCCAGCTTGAAATTCTGTACGAAAACCTCTACGATATGGCGTGTCCGCCGGAGCGCGAGTATGAGGAAATCAAGGAAGAAATTGAGGAAGAGGAGTACGAGGAGCCTGTGAGGACGAGAAACAGGGGATATGAGAGATAAAATAAAGGAGGATATTTTATGAACCATAACGGAGTATTAACAAAAGGAGAAGAACTTTACGAACATAACTATGAGGAATATGAAACTTTCAGGGAGGAGGGCACTTTCCGTATGAAGCTTGATTTCAGAAGTTGGTGGAATAAGGGCGCAAATTACGGCCTTATCTGCTATTTTTCTGATCCGGCAGATGATACGGTTAAAAAGAAAGGCTTTTGCTTCAGACATTTTGCCGATGGGGAGGAAAAATATACCCCGAGCGATAAGAAAATCGCCTTTGAAAAGGAACAGGACGGAACCTTGTGGGATGTAACGATTAAAAAAACGAAAAAAGGAAAATGTACATTTGCTGCCGCAGAAAAGGTAAGCTAAAATGTAAAAAAATATTGCATATATTGCATTGGACAATCCAAATAGGCAAGTTAGAAGAACAGATTATTATTGAATCTAACATGCACATATTTGCACCTACAGGAATAATGCCATTCCGTGTGGGTGCATTTTGTTGTTTCACAAATGGAGTAATCAGATTTTAATAATAGCTTCCCAAAAGTTTCCTGATATTTTAGTTTCTACGCATTATTTTGAAATTTATATTATAATGCTTGACAGCCGATATCGGCTGATGATAAAATTTTATTAAGGAGGAGGAAAAGCAATATGAAATATTATACTCTTGATGAGGTTGCCTCGCTTACTAAAATTAACAAACGTACTCTTAAATATTATGTTGAGAGAAAAATAATTGTTCCTTCGAGTATGCGAAATGAGGGCAAAAAAAAATATTGGTTATATACGGAATCAGATATAACCAATATTAAACAGATTGCCCTTTATAGAGAATTAAATTACTCGGCAGACAGCATTAAGAAAATAATCTCTGAAGAAGACTTTGATTGGAACAAGGCACTAAACGAGCAAATAGACGAATTAAGAGCAAGAAAAAAGCACTTAGAGAATCTTATTTTTGCTGCGGAAATGATGCGCTACTATTCAGAATCTGAGCCTGAAGAGGATCCTGCTGGTTTTGATATATCAGATTTTGATAATGATATAGACAGTTTTGCCGACAGCATGCTGATTTCAAATGAGGATCAGTTGGCAAAAGATAGCCTTACAAAATTTAGTGATGACCTCGCTAAAGGCTTAGATATTTCCGATATTCAAAAGCACGGTCAAGAAGTTACTAATCTTGTTATTCAAATTAGAGATAGAATGAATCAGCCACCATCTTCTGAAAAAGTACAAAAAAGTATTGATGACGTTTTTAGATATCTGTCTTCATTATCAGATGGCACAACAATTAATCCGTCGGATGTTCTGTTTGGAATAAGATTAATATCAAACATAAGTATAGACCGAATGTTTGATGTAATTTTTTCAAAAGAAGGATCTGCTGATTTTGTATTAGAAGCTTTGAAAATATATTGTAATAGAAAAAAGGAGAACTAATATGGATAAAATAGTTGCAAAAATCGCTGCTCTCGGTGTTCCCGGGTTAGTTCTAGTTATTGCAATAGGGGCTACTGGACTTGCAGGCGGCGCTGCTATAACAGCAGCGTTAGCTGCTCTTGGCCCAGGCGGTATGATTGGTGGAATTGCTACTCTCGGTGTATTAGGACTGATATCCGAGGGTATTGCAAAATATGGAATGGATGCAATCTTTTCAGCGGTAGTAATTGAATTGTATAAGCGAGGTGAGACCAAAGAGTCCATTCTAAACAAAATACAGAAGTATCCAGTATCTAAAGACCTTAAAAGGAAGTTACGCGAGTCTTTAGAAAAAGTTGAACGAAAGGAGGAATAATCTTTGAATATCAATCCCAAACTTGTAGCTGAAATCGGCATTGGTTTTTTAGGAGTCATAGGGTTGGGTGTGTTATGCAAAAAGACAAGCCAAAGAAACAATACTGAATCAACGGTCCCGGAAAATTCAAATGAAGAGCAAATATCTTTTGTCGATTCATTCGTAAGTGAAAATTCAGCTCAAGCAGAGGCTGATTTTGTTAATACTATCAACACAATACGCTTAAATGAAATGTTTGCTAAATTGGCAGAGATTGATTATCGAGAAAATAGTGCTAAAAAAGAAGTTACTGAACTCAAGAAAGAAATTGAGCAGATCATTTCTAGCAATCGTGGCGGACAAACGGGAATGCACGGCTTTATTGGTGAGAGCTGTCAGGTTCACATCGCCAATGTAAACTCTTTCCTAAAAGGAAAGAAGGCTTTATATGTACTTCTAGATGATAACAGTATGACTGATTACAAAAGAGGCTCACAGTTAATCCAACAAAAAGCTTGTCAATCTGATAATCATTTGGGATTAGACCATGTTAAACGTCATTTTGAAAAGTATCCAGAATTTGTAAGCCAAGGTGGAATATATCAAATTCCCAAGGATTTTTATGAAAAGTATAACTTGATGCGAAATACGCCACCAGAAATAGCTGCGAAGTTCAGGAAAGAAGACCTTAGACTATGGAAAGTTGTTCACGAATTTAGTGAAGCTAACCCTGATATAGTGATAGAACCTATGGAGGTCTCCTATCGCGATATACAAGCTGGCAATGTTAATAACACGGTTTCTTACGTTGAAAAAAATACCGATGAAGAATTTAAAAAGCAAAAGGTTGATGCACAAAACAAGTATAGTCCTTCAGCTAAAGAGCTATTAAAAGTTTCATCAATTTCGGGATTGTTTGAAGGAACAATAAACGCAGCTTTATCTGCGGGTATGATTCTAAAAAGCGGGAAAAAGCTTAAGGACTTTGATAAAGGCGATAAGGTTTATATTTTTAAGCAATTTGCTATCGGTTTTCTTCGAGGGTCAGTACGAGCAAGTATAACCTATTTGCTCACTGCTTTTTGCAAAGTTTCTTCTACTTTAGCCAGTGCCCTAACAACAGCGTTATTTGCAATTGCAAAACACACTTATACCTTTATTAAAAAAGGAAAATCCAAAGTCGATTATATAAAGGAAATGCTCTTTGACTTGTTAGAAATTGTATTAGCAACATTTGGGGCTCATGCTGGAAAGATTATTTTCAAAAAGCATAATTTAATTGGTACAATATTGGGTAGTATTATATTTTCAACAGGATTTAGATGTGTCAGAAAATTTGCACATGTTTGTGATTTTTGATGCTAATAATTAGGTTTAATGCGATAAGTTGAAAGTTATCTGCTATTTTTCCGACCCGGCAGACGATACGATCAAAAAGAAAGGTTTTTGCTTCAGACATTTTGCCGACGGGGAGGAAAAATATACCCCGGGGGATAAGAAGATCGCCTTTGAAAAGGAACAGGACGGAACCTTGTGGGATGTAACGATTTCAAAGACGAATAAAGGGAAATATGCCTTTGCCGCTACGCAGAAAGTAAGTTGAGTTTAATGGTTTATAACCGAGGGTATCGCGTTTTGCGGTACCCTTTTAACATAAGGTAGAGATGTATTATTTCGCCTTATCCCTCGTCATAGTTTCTTTGACAGCCCTTATCATAAACGCATTTATGCTTTCTCCGGTCTTTTGTGTATGCGCAACTATCTCGTCTTTCAGACCGCTGTCTTTTGTACAGCGCATCTCTATACGGTCTAAATGGGTCTTTACAAATTTTGTGACAGCGCGGCTGTGCGCTTCGGGTGAATATGTATGTGATGCCATAAAAATCTTCCTTTCGCTTATTTTCTACAGTATAACATATTTTCAAATGGTTGTAAAAATATTTTTGGTGATTTATAAAAATTCTTCTTGCTATATAATCGGTTGTGTAGTATAATGAAACATAGAAAAATGATTTAAAACGAAAGGGTGGTTATTATGAAAATCAAAGAAGAAAACGGAATGAAGTATTTTGGTGGGGAAAATGGTGAGTGGTTTGCGCAGTATATTGAGGAACGTGGGCTGTGGTATGAGTTTGATACCAAAACAATGACATATCTGCCGCTTATCGAGCTTGACGAGGAAGAAGAACCCGATTACCGGTTGACGATGTGGGGGCATCGCAGGCTTAAATATTTGAAAGAAAATAAGCCCGGCACTTATCAAATGTTGATGATAAAAGGCTTGTGGAATCACTTGGTTTCGACCGATAAATGGGCAAACGAACTTGAAGATAAGCTTATGGAGCAAATGAGCGCCGCCGAGGGTATCACCGAGGAACTGAAACGCAAGGATGCCATGTTGTGGGTCGCAAGACGAAACGGCCTGAAAAACAGGGTAAGAGAGATAGTTTATAACGAGTGTATATATGTATGAGATGCAAAGAGACCTTTTCCGTAACGGAGAGGGTCTTTTTTTTGCGTTTATTTGCCGAAATTTCGGGTGAAAAACGGGTTTTGTGTTTTGAGAGTAGGAGTATCAGGGAAAAACAGTAGAGGTAAAAAATATGCCGAGATTTCGGAATATAAAACTACTTTATTTCCT
>JAFUUG010000617.1 GCA_017483905.1 Bacillota bacterium | reverse complement strand
GATTATTTTAATGAATTTCAATTGGAGCTTCCGGTAAAAATCACACACGACAAAGGACATGGAAGAATAGAAAAAAGAGAATACAGGCTTTTAACAGAAATATCTTGGCTTGAGCAAAAAGAAGAATGGAGCGGTTTAAAATCACTTGGTATGGTAAGCTCTACAGTCACAGAGAAAGATAAGACAACTGAATTTACAAGATATTTTGCTCAAAATAAATTGAACTTGTATTTGAGTATAATTTGTGATACAATAAAAATGTTTGGCGGTGTGTGCGAGATATTCCGTCAGATAAATATATTATTATGATTCTCGCTGTTATATATTAAGGAGTGTGGATTTAGTGGACCCCGATAGTTACCCGCAAATTATAATTTTGATAGTTTTATTGTCTTTATCGTCTTTTTTTTCAATGGCGGAAACGGCATTGACTTCGTTAAGCAATATAAGACTGAGAAATATGGTCGATGAAAATGTCAAAAATGCCTTACTCATTCAGAAAGTTAAGGAAAATTCTTCAAAGCTTTTAAGTGCGATACTGATAGGAAATAACCTTGTGAATATCGGTGCATCGGCACTTGCAACTTCTATTGCGATAGAGATATGGGGAAATGACGGAGTAGGGATAGCAACGGGAATATTAACAATGGTCGTGCTTGTATTCGGGGAGATAACTCCGAAAACTTATGCAACTAACAATGCGGAAAAAATCAGCATAATTGTAATAAAACCAATCTATTTTTGTATGATCGTCTTTACACCTGTTATTACAATACTTAATGTAATAACGGGATTTTTGCTAAAACTTCTTGGAGAGAATAGAGAGAGTAAAAAACCTCTTGTTACCGAATCGGAACTGCGGACTATGGTGGATGTAAGCCATGAAGAGGGCGTACTTGAAAGGGAAGAAAAGGAAATAATTACTAATGTGGTTGATTTCGGTAATGTAGATGCAAAACAGATAATGGTGCCGAGAACGGATCTGACTGCAATAAGCATAGATGCGCAATACGTTGATGTAAAGAAAATAATAAAGAATGAAGAATTCATGAGATATCCTGTGTATAAAAACAATCTTGATAATATAGTGGGAATAGCCGATGCAAAAAATATTATGTTTTATGACAGTGAAAACGAATTCAAGGTAGAGGATATTATGGAGGAGCCTTTCTATACATACGAATCAAAGCCTGCAAGTGAATTATTTAGGGAAATGAAAGATGCCAATGTATCACTTGCTGTTATACTTGATGAATATGGCGGTACTTCGGGTATTGTGACTATGGAGGATATAATAAGCGAAATAGTTGGCGATATAGGAAAAGATGACGGTGAAAGTGAGGAAATATCCGTTATAAAAGAAGATGAGTACATAATTGACGGAACAACAAAGCTTGATGATGTGAATGATATGACAGGAACCAAGCTTGAATCGGAAGATGTTGAGTCAATAGGCGGATTTGTGATAGATTTATTCGGACGATTTCCTCAAAAAGGAGAAAGTGTTGAAAAAGATAATCTTAGATTTGAAGTAATTGAGATAGATAAAAACAGGATAGAAAAACTGAAAATGATAATAATATGATAATAAAATTATGTTATGAGGCAGTTATAGTAAGCGACATTAAAAAATGTCGCTTACTATAACCCTCCGGGGAATGCACACGACTGCGTATAAGGTAGTTAGCCGCTTTGCGGCACGCAGTCGGTGCGAGTAAACGCCCAAAGTACAAGTACTTTTGTCGTTTACTATACAATGTATTGAGCAGGGATTATTGTAAATGCCCCTACATTTTGTCATCCAAAAGTCACTCTATCTTGTCAATCCGACAAATCATTCGCCACCTATTAAAGCTTGTCAGTAGTGAAATATTCAGTAGACATTTGAATTTCATTATGTTAAAATAGAAACTAAGATAATATTGATTATTAACGGATAAATTTGAACAAATATTTATTTTTGACATGATTGAAAGAATAAAAACATTGTCAGGGGGTATTAATATGAAATCTATAGAAGCTTGGCTGAAAATAATAAAGGGGTGTGAGAGAAAAAAGGTAGAATTGCTGACATATCCTGAAATAGGAGAATTTCAAAAATGGTTCAGTGTGACTTCTTCGGGAAAAACAAATGAACTGATAATTGAACAGTGCAGCAACAAATCTCCTGTTCTTAAGATGAGCAGACCCGTAAAGATAAGCATAAAGCAGTTTGATTATATATATCCGTATTACTTCAAAAAAGAGGGGATAACAAACAAAAATGCTGCTGTATACCGAAAAATAATATTTGCGCTTATAAGCTATTTTTGCTTTAACAAAGTGGATCAGACGTTGCTTATGAGTGAAAAAGAAAATGACAGGATCAATAAAGAAAACAGCAGGAATACAAGAGGAGCACAGAATGGCAGAGGCAATTATCAGGGTGGAAGAATGCCGATAAGATACAGATAAAACACATTTGAGAAGAAGTTGGTGACATAATGATAAAACGTATAAAAAAATTTTTTACCGTACCATTGGTGGTCTGTTTTTTGATATTGATAGTAGTAAATTTATTATATTATAGAGTGATACGATCTGCATTGGTTGATATGCGAAATACGAATGTTGCAAACAGCGTTCATTCGGGAATTATTTATCTTGACAGCGATATAAAAGAAAAAATCAACGAAACAAGGCTTATCTCTCAGATGCCGAGTATTAGCAATACGGAGATAGATATAGAAACAAAGCTGAATTATCTTCAAAAATTTCAGGAAGAACAGCAGATAGAAGATTTTTGTATAGCTGATGAAAGGGGAAGAGCCATATCAATATACAATGAAAGCATGGATATATCAAATACGGAATTATTTAAAAATGCTTTTTACGGACTTACTTATGTCAGTGAACCATACTTTGATAATGACAAAAAAAATTACACGATTGCTGTATCGACACCTATAAGAAACAACGATGGAAATATATATTCCGTACTCGTTGAATACTACAGTATGGATGATATTGAAAGAATGATAGGGCAGCTGTCGTTAAACGGAGAGGCTATATCATTTATAACTTCGGAAGATGGGGCGATACTTTTTTCAAGTTCAAATGAAATAATGAAATATTTCGATAAGAACGGCAATATAGATAATACAAACGCCGATCTCGCTTCTTTAAAGAAATTTGAAGATACTGTAATGATGCAGCAGAATATAGGAAAAGGTTCATTTGATTTTTTGAATACGAGATATTATGCAAGTTACGAAAAAGTAAGTGATTACGGCTGGTATCTTGTGCTTGCTATACCGTATGATATTCTCTACAGTGATATAAATATTATATCTGATGGTGTTTTATTTGCAACTATTGCTGTAATCGTTATATTGGCAGCCTTTTCGGTGTATACTCATTTATTGAAGAAAAGACTGACATATGAAAAAAGCAAAGGCGATGCGATGCTTCAGACCGCCAATCTTTTTATAATGACAACAAATAACGGCGGCGTTATTATGGGATTTAATGAAAATATTATCAAGGCTCTCGGTTATACGGTATATGAGCTTGACGGAAGTTCTATATTTGACTTTGTTCCGGAAAGAGTCAGAAGTGACTTCATGGCATATATAAAGAGGGCAGCAAGAGGCGAGATAGTAAATGAAATAGACATACCGCTTGTGAGGAAAGATAAGAGTTTATGCTATATCTTATGGAACTGCAACAGAAATGAAAATGAAAATATGATAGAGCTTGAATTGATAGGAACAAGTATAGACAGGCTGAAAGATTATGAGCAGAAAGTACAGAGATTAGCTTATTGCGATACTTTAACGGGAATACATAATTCTACATATCTTGTAGAGTATTTCGATGTGCTTACTCTTAATAATATAAATGATAAAATAGGCGTTATTTATATTGATCTTGATAATTTCAAGTATATAAATGATGTATTCGGGCATGATAAGGGTGACAAGCTGCTGATAGAGATCGCAAAGAGATTATGCGAAATAGAAGATGAAGATAAGGCGATGGTATGCAGAAACGGCGGAGATGAATTTACGATATTATATAAAGATATGGAAGATAAGGTGAATTTTGAAAAATATCTTGATAAGGTGATAAATATTATTAATGAAGATTATTTCCTTGATTCCGTAAAAGCAAATGTTTCTGCAAGTATAGGTGTTGCCAATTATCCGAACGACGGAAAGACATTCAATGAAATAAAGAAAGCTGTTGATATTGCAACAAGTTATGCCAAAGAACATGGAAAAAATACGGTTCAGTATTTTAATAATGAAATGAAAAATGAGATCCTTGAACTTATAAATATAGAAAATGACCTTCGGGCAGCAGTTGCAAATAAGGAATTTGTGCTTTATTATCAGCCTCAGTATGATATAGATAGCGGAAAGCTGTGCGGCTTTGAGGCTCTTATAAGATGGATAAGTCCGACGAGAGGGTTTGTTCCGCCCGTAAAATTTATACCTCAGGCAGAAAAGAATCAGCTTATTATTCCTATAGGAACATGGGCACTTGAAGAGGCTTGTGATTTTATAAATGAAATAAGAGAAAAAACGGGTGTTACTGATTTCTGTATATCTGTAAATGTATCTGTTGTGCAGATGATGTGCGATGATTATGTTGAGAAAACTATGGAGATACTTAAAAGAAAGAAGATACACTTTGAAAACATTAAACTTGAGATAACAGAGTCTGTTATGATGGAATCTGTAGATGACATGATATTGAAAGTAAATAAGCTGACAGATCATGGAGTGTATTTTGCACTTGATGACTTCGGAACGGGATATTCTTCTCTTACATATCTTAAAAAGATACCGCTCAAAGTGCTTAAAATAGATAAGTCATTTGTTGATACGCTAGAGGACGATGGCGGAAACGATGAGATACTCTCTTCTATAATCGGGCTTGCACATGACATAAATCTTGATGTAGTGGCAGAGGGTATAGAAGAAGATTCACAGCTTCAATGGCTGAAAAACAAAGGCTGTAATATTGCACAGGGGTTCTATATGGGAAAACCTATGCCAAAAGAACAGGCTTTGAAAGAGATCGGGAAAAATATGTATTTATAAGGTGATGAAATGATAAAGAAAATATCGCTGTTTGCTGTTATGATGATATTATTGAGCGGATGTTCAGAGAAAGAATCCGATATAACGATAGAAAGCGATTATATCGGAAATTCGCAGGACTACAATAAGATAGATATTATAGATTATAACAGTGAAAAAGAAGAGACCGAAAGAGGAAACAGCAATTCAAATATTGCTAATCAGGCAATAGCGACAACAGACGGAGAAATGATATATTTTCTGAATGACAGGGATGGCTATTGCGTATATAAAATGAGACCCGACGGAAGCGATATGACAAAACTTAATGATAATGACAGCAGTTATATGAATGTGTTGGGTGAGTACGTTTATTACTGCAATGAGGAACATAAAATATGTCGTATGAAAAAAGACGGAAGCGAGCAGACTAAGCTCAATGATGTCAAAAGTGAATGTGTCAATATAGTCGGGGATACAATATATTATAAAAATTGTGAAGATAATGTAGGTTCATTATATAAGATGAAAACGGACGGAAGCGAACAGACAAAACTTGCGGATTGTGTCTGTGAGTGTGTAAGCGTAAGTCAAGGATACGTTTTCTATATAAACTGTGCCGATAATTGGAGGATATACAGGATAAAGAATGACGGAAGCGAAAATCAGTGTATATCTTCAAGAAGTACGGAATATATATGCGTTGATGACGGAGAGATATATTTCTGTGATTCGACTGATAATTACAAGCTGCTTTGTATAGATATAAACGGAAATAACGAAAGGGTCGTTTCGGAAGATGATACGACTTGTATGACTAAGAGCGGAGATCATATATATTATGAAAATCATTCTGACGGGCAGAAGATGTATAAGATAAAGACTGACGGCAGCGGAAAAGAAAAACTTAATGATAATAACAGTCAGTTTTTAAGTGTGGTCGGTGATGTGATAGTGTATATAAACGGAAATGATGAACAAAGGATATACAGAATAAATACCGATGGAACTGATAATAAACCGTTAGTAGAATAAAAAACAGAGTTGTTGCCATGCAACAACTCTGTTTTTTATTTATCGGTTTCGTTTATGTCATCAATTATTTCCGATGAATAATCTCCATATTCGCTTAACGGAGCATCAAAATCCGATTTATATTTTTTGAATATTCTCACTATCATAAGAGATGTGATATAAGCATATAATCCCGGTGTGAGAAATATAAGTATCTGCTGATAAAAAACAGATACATAGAGGATAGCAAGCATGAGAGCAAAACCGGTTATTGATGTAAAAACGTGTCTGTTTGCCATAGAAAAAGATATTGTATATATCTCTTTAAGACTCATTTTGAATCTTGCCATCATCGGAAATGCGTATATAGCTGTGACGGTAGTTTCATAAAAGAGAATGAACGTAATGAGAGTTATAACCGGACTGTAACCGCCCATTACATTCAGATGGGTTATGTTGAAAAATACGATAAAATATACTAAAAAAATTATAAGTATAGTTACGGTGCCTTGTTTAAGATTGTCTTTGAAAGCTTTGATAAAATCTTTTGTTACATAGCCTTCGATCTCGGAGACCTGTTTTGTAGTGACATAATACAGAGCTGCTGTACTTGCTCCCATTGTAATTATCGGGAGAGAAAAAAGCATCCACATTACCGTCAATATTATAAGGTCTGCAAGAAGTGTTCCGTATTTAAAGAAAGGTCCGTCTATTCTGAAAAATCCACCCATAATTTTCTCCCGTTAAAACTTTTTCTTTATGACTATGTCTACCTGACTGCCTTTTATACCTACAATAACATCATCTGCAAGATTTGCGATTATCGACTTTTCAAGTTCATCCCATTCTGCTTCACTTTCGCCATTATTGTGATCTTCTTCTATATTATTCATATAACGCAAGAGTGACCATGAGTTAGACCAATACGGATTTGATGTCATACCGTAATCGTACATACTGTTTGTGTAAGATGTCGCTTCAATGACTGTCTTATCAGAATAAACTCCGAGCATATACTCTACGGCAAAACGTATCTTATTTACGATGCCTTGTGTTGCGGCATTTTTACCTGATTTGGAAACGGAAAGAAGTTTATCGAAAGTATCCGGTTCAAAATTAGTAGGTACAACACGGGCATGAAGAGAAAATTCTTTACCTTCGTTTTCTACCCAGAATTCACCGTCGCAGTATTTCAGAAGTTCCGGAAGCATACGGATAAGCTCTTCTGCAAGGAGTCTTAAATGTATAGTTTGCTTGGGATCAAGTGAATTATAGATAGCTGATTTATCTACTTCGTTTAATACAACATCAAGTTCTGTTTCATCTAATTGGCATACATTTGATTTCATATAAAATTATCCTCCGTTATTACTTTTTCTTTTCATTTCCTCTGACACCGATCTCGAAATTCATTTTGCTCAGACTTTCTTTTAAATCAATGTCGGCTTTTGTTCTTTCAAGATTATAATAATCCATTACACCTAAGTTTCCGCTTTTGAGGGCTTCTGCGATAGCCATTGGAAGAGTGGCTTCGGCTTCAACGACTTTAGCACGCATTTCTTCAACATGTGCTTTCATTTCCTGTTCCTTTGCAATTGCATGGGCACGTCTTTCTTCTGCTTTTGCCTGTGCGATCTGCTTATCGGCTTCTGCCTGTTCGATCTGAAGATGTGCGCCGATATTTCTTCCTATGTCGATATCTGCGATATCTATTGAAAGGATCTCGAATGCTGTTCCGTTATCAAGACCTTTACTGAGTACGACCTGAGAGATCCTGTCGGGATTTTCAAGGACTTCTTTATGAGTATTTGAAGAACCGACTGTTGTTACGATACCCTCGCCGACTCTGGCGATTATTGTTTCTTCTCCGGCACCGCCGACAAGTCTTGTAATATTTGTTCTTACTGTAACTCTTGCAACGACTTTAACTTCGATACCGTCTATTGCAACAGCCGATATCCAAGGGGTTTCTATTATTTTAGGGGTAACGCTCATTCTTACGGCATCAAATACATTTCTTCCGGCTAAGTCTATTGCGGCAGCTCTTTCAAAAGAAAGTTCAAGATTAGCTCTGTGTGCCGCTATGAGTGCATCAACAACATTGTCTACTCGTCCGCCTGCAAGAAGATGAGATTCAAGCTGGTTTGCATTTATAACAAGTCCTGCCTTTGTTCCCTTTATGAGAGGCTGTATGATCCTTGCGGGGCTTACTCGTCTTAAACGCATACCGATAAGAGAAAAAATACTTACCTTTACTCCGGATGCACCTGCGGATATCCAAAGTCCGACAGGGATAAAATTCAAAAGTATCAAAAGTCCAACTATTATGATAAAAAACATTGCAATAATTAATTCAGGCATTTAAAATCACTCCTTTTATTTATTTTAAATAAATTTTTAATTTGTTTTCTTTACGAAAAATTTGTTTTCTTTAAGATATATTATTTCAACTTTTTCTCCCTCGTCGATATAGCCGTCTTGAGAGCAGACATCAAGTATTTGTCCGTTTTCAAGTGTTATTGTGCCGAAAGGACGAAGAGGGGTCTTAACGATGCCAAGCTGTCCGATATTATTATCGGCTGTATTTTTTATGGCAGCATCTTCTTCAACGACAGAACCGAGAATTATTTTGTCTTTTATTTTTTTTGCTTTTGCTATTCTTAACAGAATTATGAAAAGCAGTGCGGCAATGAATATTTCAGCCAATACCCATGCGAGAGGGTAGTCAAGGAATATAAAGGAAAGTATCCATGAAAGAATGAGAGAAAGAATTCCCGATATTCCGAACAGTCCGAACCCCGGGACGAATACTTCGATTCCAAGAAGAATTATGCCGAGAAAAAATAGAAATATTGTTAAATTCATCATACAATATCGCCTCCCATAACATAGAGAAGAAAATATATAAGTGCAATATGTATAATCAGAGAAATAGTGTATACTATATAATACTTTGGTTTTTTTGTATTATGATGAAAGACCGACATTCCTAAAAATCCGCCTATACAGCCGCCAAGAAGAGATATTGAAAAAAGCGAGTTTTCTTTGATACGCCATTGACTGTGTACAGCCTTGAATTTGTCTATCGCCATAAGGATAAAAAGCAGTATATTTTCAAAAAGATAGTATCCGATAATATATTTTATTTAACTCACCTACTTTAAAAGATTACGCCAGTCAAGATCGCCTCTGTCAAGGGCAAGGAGAAGAACCTCGGCTGTCGCAAGATTACTGGCAAGAGGTATATTATGAATGTCACAGAGCCTGAGCACACTGCCTATATCAGGTTCATAACTTTTCTGATTTATCGGATCTCTGAGGAATATCACAAGGTCGATCTCGTTATTTGCTATCTGTGAGCCGAGCTGCTGTTCGCCGCCCAAATGACCTGCAAGATACTTATGAACACTGAGATTCGATGTTTCTTCAATAAGCTGACCGGTAGTTCCTGTAGCATATATTTCGTGTTTGCTTAAAATATGTCGGTAAGCAATACATAAATTTTCCATCAGGATCTTTTTACTGTCATGTGCAACAAGTGCTATATTCATAATAAGTCACCCCTTAAAAATAGATTTTGGTTTTTTCATGCCTACATTTAATACTAACCCTATTGCTATCATATTAATCCACATTGAACTTCCGCCATAGCTGATAAACGGAAGAGGAATACCTGTATTAGGAAGAAGTCCCGTTGCAACTCCGATATTGCCGAAAGTCTGAAAAGCAAACATTCCGACAACTCCCGAAACAATAAGAGTGCCAAGATTATCACAGGCTTTTATTGCAATCAATACACAGCGGATTATTATAAGAAACATTAATATTATAACGCCTATACAACCGACAAATCCAAATTCCTCGCCGATAACGGAGAAGATGAAATCGTTATGTGATTCGGGAAGATAACTGAGCTGATTGATCATACCGTTATAAAGACCTTTGCCCGTGAGCTGACCCGAACCTATTGCCCAAATGGAATTTCTCGTTTGATAATAATCCGGGTCGGTACCCGTAAGGTCAAGGTTTATTGACGAAACTATTCTTTTTATTTGGTATTCATCAAGAATTTTACTTAATAAAAAATGATCTTCACTCATAACATCAAAATAGAATATGGCTACGGATATTCCTACGATCAGAAGAACTATTCCTACGTATTTGATATCTATATTACCAACGAATAATATAACCGCATAGATAACGATCGTAACAAGGCTTGCCGAGAGCGATGGCTGCAATTTTATAAGGATAGTCGGAATGGCAGTTGCCAGTGCCGAGATCGCAATAACGGGAAATGTGTTGATTTTTTCCTTGTTTTTATCAATATAGGTCGCAAGGAATATTATCATAAATATTTTTGAAAATTCAGAGGGCTGTATGCCGAAAATCCATCTTGAAACTTCATCACCGCTGCCAAGAAAAAGAACGATAATAAGTAAAAACAGATTAAAGAAATATATAACAAGGTAAAATTTACTCATTAAATGATAGTCTATAAATGCTGCTGCAAGCATAAGTATTATTCCGAGAGCAAACCACAACTGCTGACTTTCATACTCGCTGCTTGTTGAATAAACATTTATCCTCGTAGCACTGCCGATAATTACTATTCCGATACCTATAACAAAAAAAACCAATATTACCAATAAAATATCGAAAGAAAGCAATTCATTTTTTTTTGGCATGATACACCTCCGAATGTTTTATCAGCCTTGATTTTTGTGCATACCTTTAATAGGGATATTGGCATAAAGCATTGGAACAGAACCTGTCTTATCATCTGATTCAGTTTGTGTGATATTGATATCCAATTCTTCCTCGTCTATATCCATATAATTAGATATGACCTTTATTATGTCTGTTTTAAGCATTTCAAGTATTTGTGTGGAACAATTGACACGGTCATGTATGAGGACAAGCTTTAATCTTTCGGTAGCAACAGAGGCAGATTTTTTCTTTCTGTTAAATAAACTGAATATATCCATAAATTCACATCCTTTTAGTTCCCAAAATGGAAGAATTTTTTGATTTTATCAAAGAAACCGTTATTATCGGCAAGATCCATAAGAGGAACTTTTTCACCGAGGATCCTTTGAGTTATATTTCTGTAAGCCTGTCCTGCTTTTGAATTATCATCTGTAACGGCAGGCTCGCCTCTGTTTGCGGAAACTACGATGCTTTCGTCATCGGGAACGATACCGAGAATATCAACGGCAAGTATCTCCGTAACATCTTCCATTGTCATCATTTCGCCGTT
>JAFUUG010000616.1 GCA_017483905.1 Bacillota bacterium | reverse complement strand
ATTTTCTTGAAGTTGACTTAAATTGTGCAGTTCTTTCTCCAATTCCTTGTGTTTTTCCGCATATTCCGAGATTTTTTCTTCTGTATCGGCAATGCTTTGTATGATATTTTCTTCTGTCGGGAAAGAACCATCGGGCAGCTTCAGGCTCTCTATACGGTCGCAGGCTTTTTTGTAAGCCTCCAATTCAAGGCGATATTCAACCCCGTATAATTCTTTTTCGTGCGGAGAAACTATTTTGATATATTTCATATAAAATGGCTTTAAACGCTGATAGTCACGCAAGATTTCGAGGGCGTTCTTGTTTCTTTCTGTGTGCTGTACGTATTCGGCAATATTGCTGTCGCAAGATTTTATATCCTTTTCAAGCTTTGAAATTTCCTCCGTCAACTCATCATAAGTCTTAATACCATATTCATCCATAAGATTCATCATTTTAATTTGTGTATTGATATTATGGGTGGCTGCGGAGCGGTCAAATTCGGCATTATCGGCAAGTTTGCCTATTTCATAGTCACCGCCGTTATTTATCCTTTCGATATTTTCTTTTAGAAGATGCAAATTCCGCAGTTCTGTCATAACGGATTTATGTTTTTCGGCAAACAGCTTCTTTCGTTCTTCTTCCGCTTTTATATGTGACATAAGCGTACTTTCTTCGTAGACAGACCCGTCGGGGCGTATCAGACTGCTGATCCGTTCATAAGCCTTTTTGTAGCTTTCCAAATACAGCTTATATTCAACACCATACAGCTCTTTATCTGCCGCCGAACGTATGCTGTTATATTTGTCAGAATACGGCTTTGTGCGGTTATATTCACGCAATGCCTTGATTTTATCCTTGTTGCTTTCGATAAGGGCTTCAACCGATTTTATGCTGTCAACATACTGTTTTTCCTGTTTTTCAAGTTCCGCTATCTTTTCATCCAATTCTTCGAGTGTTTTTATGCCATATTCTCCCATAAGATTGAACATTCGTATCTGTGCGTTGATATTATAGACAGCAGCAGAAGTATTGTGTTTGGCATTCGGGGCAAGTTTTTCGATTTTTGTTTTGTTGTGGTTTGCCTTGATTCGTTCATATTCGGCACGATTATTGAAGTAGAGCCGCAGCATTTCTTCGGTGTACTCATAGCCGAGCTTTTCGGTTCGGGTAAACTTTTGTGCCACAGGAACACGCATTGAAAGATGCACACCTTGTTTAACTTCCATCCCGTTTGCTTTAAGGTGGGAGATAAATTCATCAAAATTAGTGCATACCTTTAAAGCATCATTTATGGCATATTTAACCCGCTTTTTGTTAGACATTTTAACGCTTTTATCGTCGTAAATGCGTTTGGGAATATGTTTTACATCAATGCCTTTTATGCGCTTTCTTATGCCCATTTCGGAATAGGCTTCGCCTATCGTATTACCTCGGCGGAAGCGTTCCTCGCCCCTGCCGCGAAAACTTATGTACTTTCCGATTTTTACCTCATAGCCCGATTCTTGCATAAGACCTAAAAACTCATCAAAACTATGGGCAACAGCAATATTCTTGTCAATGGTATCCATAAGAAGATATTTTCTTTTTATTGTGTCCTTTGGAATTACGGATAAACCATTCTCACGACATAGATCATCGCTTATTTCCCGCATTTCAAGAATGTTATTTATATTTGTGTGCAGTTTGTGATAGGTTTCAAAGTCAACGGCATTCATAATTATATGTGCGTGCAAATGTTCCCTGTCATCGTGTATTGCGACCACATACTGATAATTCGGATATTTTCGCCGCATAAATTCCCGTGCTATTTCCAATGCTTTTTCGGGTGTGATATTGTCATCGGGTGCGTAGGATTGAATAATATGATGTGCAATATTATTGCCCTTATGTATCGCATTCAAATATATATCGTGAAAATCCTCCGCAGCATACTTATAATCACACATATATCCGTCAACATACAGCATTTCCTCTGTCTTGTCGGGATTTAAGATGTACTCAAGGCTTTGCTGCAAATGAGTGTTAGTTTTTATCTGTTTAATCTTCGTGTAAGCCATTCTCTTTTGCATCCTTTATTGTCATAAAATTTTTGTGTACGATTTCCCGCAATTCGTCTACCTCCTGCTCAAGCCTGAATACATCATTGCGGTAAATGCTCTTGCTTGTATTTGCAACTTTTGCGATCTGGTTGATATTTGAACCGATCCTGCTCATTTCGTTTTTAACAGCCAGTAGAGGTGTTAAATCAAAATTGAACGCCCTGCAATTACAAGTGCAATATATGAAAAAATCGGATATATTTCTGAATCCCGCTTTTTTCATGTGTGCCAAAATTTTTTCTTTTTCATCCGCTGTAAGCCTTATCCCAAGTGTCTGATCTCGGTATCTTCCCATAAAATCACGCTCCTTCGTTAAAATTTCCATAGTAGCTTGCGTTAAAATAATTCTTAAAATCGGTATTGCGGGTGGTCTTGCTGTTGAACAGCATACTTATCAAGTAAGCACGCATATTTTTAACACGAACAAGATTGCTGCCATCGGCATTTGGCTTTTCAAACCACTCCAAAACCGCATAAATATCGTGATAATCAAGTTTAAGAAAACGACTCTTGACTATTTCCGCAGGGTAGCTGTTGCCATTTATTTTAATGGGTTGGGTGTTACCAGCTACAATTTCTGTCATTAGTTCCACAATTTCGTTTAAATGTTCAAGACTGTCATTGCTTAAAACACCGATATATATGCCACTTACAAGCTCGTCATAGTTGATATTGTACTTGATAAGGTTTTCGTAGTTTAAATAATCTGCATTTGAAATATCCGCACATTCAGCTCCATCAATCGACCTATCACAAGATGGATTGATAGAATAAATATCTATATTCTCTTTATCTCTAATATTATTATAATTAGCGGTCGCAGGCGTGTCCATCAGAGAGTCGTCCTCGTGACCGTCAGTAGGTCGCACATCCGTCTCTTCGACGGACGCTTTCGAATGGGTAAAAAAATAATCCACATCGGTTTGTGGATAACTTTCAGCGATTATTTCTCTTTCTGCGTTTGAAACAGCAGTTTCCTCGCCGTGTATATGCTTTATATATTCAAAAACCTCCGTGAAATTTAAAACATAGATCCTGCTCGGCTTATTCAACACACGAACCTTTTTAATAAGCCCGATACCTGTGCTGTTAATGTCAACAAGCTCCGCAAACAATTTCTTCGCCTTTGTACTGCCAATGCCTAAATCTTCCAGAACGTTTTCAATGGTGTAGGTAATATAAGTGCGGTTTTCGTTGTCAAGCCAGTGGTTCTTGATAGATAAGCCTGTCCTGTTCAGCAATAAACCATACAGCAGCTTTGCATCGGTAGATATTCCTTTGAAAAGCTTGTCTTTAATAAGTGCAATAGGCACCTGAATGTGTATAAACTGCTCGATCTCGTTTCCGTGAAAGTAAAATCTTTCGGGTATCAAATTTTCATTTGTCATAATGTTTTCCTCACTTTCTTCAAATAAAAAAGCGCAGCTTCTGTATTGAAACTACGCTTAAATCAGTTTTATTAGGCACAACTCATTTATCAGTTTTTTTACTTTGTTTATGTCTCAGGTTCTTATCTGTTCCTGATTTTCCTGCAACATCAATAAGGAACTGTGGTGACTGCAAATAATCAATGGCGGCATGCATTCCGGTTTTACGAATGGAAGGTATGACTTCATCAAATACCCATTTTTCAAATTTTTCTGTTGCAGGCAATTTGCTATGTGCTATAAGATGATGTACATTGCCAAAAGCGTGTTTTTACGCCCCTTTGAGTCCACGCTATCGTGTTTCACGATACCGTCAAATTTACAATGCCTTTGTAAAGTATCAAGGACATTTATGCCTTTGCAACATCACTACCGCAGAAATAAACTTTATCATCTATACTTGTTGTTCTTGCATTGCGTAAATGATGATTTGCCATACAGGTATAATTTTTATCCTTTTTTATTCTGAAGATTGGCATATAGCTTATCATCCTTATTTTTTCGCTGAAAGCGAATTGAATTTCCTTGTTTATTCAATTATGTATTCGTTTGCCTTTTCGGGTACGGCGGAGAAGATATTGCCGTGTTGGGTAACATAACCCTTGTCAACAAGACCCTTTAAAAGCCTTAAAACTTTTTTGTAAGAATCTTTGACAGAAAAATTTGAAAGGTACTCCGCAGTAGCTTCTTTGGCTTCGGGAATGTTTACCATTATCGAAAACAAACCCATCTCTTCAAGCGTGAGTTCCTTATCCATTTTTAAAACCATTTCTTGAAAACCTCCATTTTCCCACTAAAAAAAGCGCAGACTTATAAAAAGCCTACGCTAATAAAACAGTAACAATATTTAATTTTGGTGCGGAGTATATCACCTCACTTTCTTAAAATAACAACGATTATTTTTTGTCGTTATTATAACATTTTCGATTTTTGAGAGTATTTCTTACGTTTTCAGGGGTGGAAAAAGAACTGAAATATAATAAGACAAACCTCGAAAACCTTGATTTTATGCGGCTTTCGCCGTTTGTCTTTATTATACCATAAGGGAACTCTCACGCATCGTTATTGATTGAATTAGGATTTACCCCCTTGCTTATTTCCGAAAGGCTCGGACACGAAAATGTCGAAACGACTTTGAATACATACTCTCATTTATACCCAAATAAACACAGTGAAGTTGCTAAAACTTTATCGAATTTAATGCAAAATTAAAATTTTAGTACGCTTTTAGTACACTCGCAAAACAAAAACGCCCAAAAGCCTTTATTTAACAGGCTTTTGGGCGTTTGACTTATCACTCCCACTCTCTTAAATAGAGTGTATTCTCTAAGTTTAGAGTTCACCAAATCTCTAAACTTAGAGAATTTCGCTTGTGCCGGTATGGTTTATTTTAATTACAATAATGTTTT
Source organism: Bacillota bacterium (assembly GCA_017483905.1). Lineage (GTDB taxonomy): Bacteria > Bacillota > Clostridia > Lachnospirales > CAG-274 > RGIG4831. The sequence continues at coordinate 3,793 of JAFUUG010000616.1, read as the reverse complement.
GCTATCAAATTGCTATCAGTTGATAGCAACTGTTTGATTTGTAATTCCCCTGTCAAATTGATTATAACACCACCACAAATATAAGTCAATATGTTTCCCTAAAAATTTCACAGTATCTCCCAATACCCATTTCGTGCCGATCCATGATGTTTTAATTTACCGTTTTCCCTTAATTCTTTAAGGTGCCTTTCTGCTGTTCGCTTTGAAATGGACAACTGTTGGGCGATTTCTGTCGCAGAAATTTTATTGTTTTCACTTATCAATTTTAAAATAAATGATTTGACATCTTCACCGACATTATCACCGACATCACCGACAAGATTTGAATTTTTTTCATTATTAAGATGATTTTCGGTTTTTAAAGGACTCCTATACAAATTCACACGGAAAAGGCCTGACATTTCAACAAATTCCGGCTCCTGCAATCCATATTCTCTCGCAAGCTCCCGCACTCTTAGCAATCCCGTTCCCCATGATTCCACAAGCCCCATTTGACCAAATACATTGGCAATCGCCTTATTCCTTAATTTTGAGTGACCCGCCAAAACTTCCTCTAATGTAAGACCGCCATATAAACCACCGGGTGATGTAATTTCAAGCCTGTCATCATAAATTGCAACCTGAACACAAGAATTATCCGCAAAACTCCGATGACAATGTGCATTGATGATCAATTCGCGAATAGCTTCCGGAGGCAATTCATAAGCTTCTTTTCTCAGCAAACCTTCGATTTTTGCGCCAAGCCGAATATTCCGAAGCACAAATTTTACCGTTTCGTCTATCTGTTGATAAATAGGACCGTCATACTCCTTTTTATCAATAAAAACCGTTCTGTCCTTTCCTTTGAAAACAGCACACTGCGTTCTCGAAAAGTCAAAATAATCGGATGTCAAGAGTGCAAAAGCATTGGTTGCAGCATAATTATCTCCACCTTTTTTTAGCAATTTCCAATTAAGCAGCTGCTGCACACCAACATTACGCTCCGAAAGATTTGCTGTTCTTCTGTATTCCATTATATCTTTACAAAGATCGTTTATTTGTTTTTCGCTTACATTAAAGCCTATGCAAGCCAGTTCGTCCCAAGAAATATGCGATCCTTCCATTTCGAGTTCTTTTATCTTTTCTTGATGTGCCGGTCGTGTTGTCCCTCCAACCCTGATATATGTTCCGTCATCCTTCCCTTTTGAGGCAAGATAATACGGCCTGTTCATGGAAGGCTCAACGGATATAACTACCACAGTCTTATTATCGACCGTTTGCAATTCAATATTCGGAATCAGTTGCGGCAAAATGTTATCCGAAACAGCATTTGCAATGCTATCCATTATCTCAAAAGCCGTTTCATTATCGACACCTACCACCTTGCGGCTTTTATCATCTATACCAATTATAATTTTTCCGCCTTGAGTATTTGCAAACGCCACTATCGTCTTTGTATATTTTTCAGACTCTTTCGGCAGTATTACTTTAAATTCTACATTTTTTGATTCGCCTTTTGTAATTTCCTCTATTGTCAAAATACCGCACCACCTTTTTTACAAACAAAGAAATGCATCCAAATCTTCCATAGCAGCTTTCAGATTTTGATTTTTTTCTCTCATAATTAGTGTTTGAAGCTGACACATTTCATAATCGGATGCTTCTCTATCACTTACAGAATATTTTAAAAGCCGTTGCAGCAAAGCCGCTTTCTTTGTGTTCGAATGTGTCCTGCAATGATTTTCGATTATAATTCGAGAATATTCATCCATAAATATACTCCCCGCTTTCTGCTGTAAATATTTAATCACCAATAATTTTCATCAATAGTATCGTTTGTGTTTCTTTTTTAAAGTTATATTCTTTTTTTAATCGTTCAAACATTTCATAAACAATAGGACATACTTCTGCCGATTCAATAAGGCTCAAAAGACTGAATAATCTATCGGGCTGATCTGTATACGGATACAACCTGCACTCTTCGGGTTTGTGTTCTCCCAATACACAGTCTCCGTTGTTCAAAAAATTGCATGGACGATTCTTTGTTTTGTACGCTTGTTCACTGTCATCATATTCCAAAAAACTATTTATAAATTCCTCATCGGGCATTCCCAACTGCTGTGCATCTTTTTCAATATCTTCACTCGGAATTACCGCCCGAAACATTTTACAACAGTTACGACACTTGCTGCAATCATATTCCGAAAATAATTCTTTATGCAGACGTTTAAACTGCTCATCTAATTCGTCCGGATCGGCATTGTTTTTTAAAAACACACGAAAAGCATAGTTTTCACTTTCTTTTAACGCAGCCTTATCAGCCACTTCATTAGGTTTTATCATTATATTGCACCTACACTCTTATACTGTCTTGTTTTTCCGACGTTAATTTTTTCTCGTTTCAAAAGAAAAACACCGTATCTTTCCTATTATTTCTTAAAAAATTATAGCACTGTTTCCGTTAAAAAGCAATCTAATGAACAGACTACTTAATTTTTTCATAAATCCTCACTTTTAAATTCTAATATTTTTCCTTAGGAACCATTGCAGGTGGATGCCCACTCCGCATTTTTTGAATAGTGAAAATCACAAATTTCAAAAATGACGTCAAATGGCACGCCACTTACGTTTGAACGAAATTGAACATTTCGTTTTTAATATTTTGGGCGAACCCAAACCCCTTTAAGATAACAAAAAATATTTCTCCGATTTTTCAACAAATCATTTCAAATCTTTTTTTATCCACGTTTCCTCCGTGAATTTTTTTAGAGATTCAGACGTTCATAACCTTTACGAATAATTTCTGCCATAAGCCTTCTTCTCGCCATCAAAAATTCTTGATATTCCATTTTTTCAAAGTTCTTGGGCAATGCATTTTCAGCACAAGTTCGTTCATACACATCTTCACCCAGTTTTTCTCTATACTCTGCAACATATTCTATCGGAGGCCTATCGGAAATATCAATATTAGTAGCGAAATCAATATATGTATAATTCGCCACCTGATTGCGTTCTCTATCATCTTTATAACCATTTTCCTGCAAATAATTTTTGGGGAAAATATGATGACGATCTATTGCATTCTTCGTTCCACTCGCTCCAGGCACAAGATACTTTGACAAAATAGATGTACTAAAAAGCATAGGTGTTCCGAGCACATTTATCGCAGCAATGTATCCCAACCACGCAGGGCTGCTTGTAGAAGAAGTTACAAGTTCTTTTGGCAAAGTAACGTTAAAATAGTCATCCGTAAATATGCTATTAATATAATCATCTAAATATTTAGTATATTCGTCGGCCGTTTTGATATCTCTTAAATCAGCAAACATGCTCTCAACAGTAGATTCCGTGGAGCCTGAGTAAAAATAAGTTATAGTTGTCATATATATCCATTTTGTAATTATTTTGTTTAATTCCGTGGATTTAACTTTATACTCATATCTGCCTATCAAGTACATAACATAGCAATAAACTATTGCATTTGTAGCAGCAACAAAATCTCCGGTTATATACCCCGCTTGAGCAAAAAGATTAAGATATGTATGCCAATTATTCAAATTAGTAACAACATCTAAAGAGTCTTTGAATATCTTTAAATTTTCATCACGTTTTGTTTCGGTTACAATACCCGTTTTTAAATCTTTTCCCCTTAAAAGTTGATAAGCATATTTCAAGCGTGCACGGCGGAAGCCATAGCCAACTGTAACTCTTATCAAATGTGATGGATCTGCATTTATAATATGATTATAGGCAGTTCCATCCTTCGGAATACGCGATGATTCACAGAATAAATTGATTTTATCATGCACACTAT
>JAFUUG010000615.1 GCA_017483905.1 Bacillota bacterium | reverse complement strand
TTATACGCTATCAGCAAACAATCAACAAAATCAAGTTTTTTCTTTTCATATATTTCCAAAGCACTTTTCATTACTTCATTATCATCAGTTTCAATCAAATCTGTAAATTTCCTCAAAACATTACTTATTTCATCTCTCTCCAGTTTATATACCCCTTTAAGCACATATATAACTTCTGCCATTACCTCAAAAGAAACAAAAACGCCACTATGAATTATCTCTTCTGCTTTTTCAGCCATATCTTCATTATCGAAAAGTAAATATCTTAATATAACATTTGCATCAATTCTTTTTTTCATACTTTTCGATCATCGCCCTTTCGTAAGCTCCCTCTTCCATTGGAATTTTATCGGCATCGGCATATTTTGAAAGTATACCCATAATGCTCTTTTTTTTCGTATCGGTCTTAAATGGCATTTTCCCTTCCTCAACACTCTTCATTACAAATAGCCTGACCGCCTCGTCCAAAGAAATGCCTATTTCGTTATATATTGATTCTGCTGCTTCTTTAAGTTTCTTTTCCATTTTTACTTCTAATGTAACTGACATCTTATCATCCTCTCATAATAGTTTCTGTATTCACTCCTATACCTCACTTTTATTCAATAAAATTTATGCTCACTTTTCTAAAGAAAGAAACAAATCCTCACACCAGATATCTATAGAATATCCCCCTATATCTTCAAGGTCTGTAAGATGATACCTGTTATCATTTTCATAGCCGTTTGAACTGTAATCACCGATTGCAAACAAATCGATACGAGAAGGCAAACAAACCGAAAATTTTTCATGTATATTTTTCATTTCTATTTTAATATAAACAGACCCATCGGAAATTACAATAAACCCATTATAAACATCTCTCCACAATATATCATCATATACCTTATCTATATTTATTTTTTCTATTTCATAAAACTGATGTAATTCAAGCGAATCAATTTTTAATTCTTCTATTATTTCAGCCTCACCCGGCAGAAGTACCTTTTTATTTCCCTCGGTCATGCAAATTTTCCCCTTGATAATTTAATTCACAAGTTCATTTTCAATATAAAACTTCAGAACTTCCCTTGCCGTTTTAATATCATTCTTTATCGCCGTTATATCATCACCCGAATAATTCTCGCATATATATTCATCCGAAACCGAATCTGCCAAACTTTTAAGCAACTCATAATCACTCTTTAAAAGAGGACTTAGATCACCTGATGCCATATACCTTTCCAATGACAGCAATATCCCTATCGCCTCTGCATATCCGACCTTAATATCAAATCCGTTTTCATATCCGACAAATTTTCTTTCTTTGTGCATACAGTGACTCTCGCAAATATATCGTGATATCACCGTAGTATAAGGATATTCCTTCATCTGACCGGAAAGCATCAGAAGCTCCGCCGTCACATCATAAAGCACTTTATAATAATTTATCATTTTTCCATCATAATCATGCAGCCGTACAGCAATTGTACGGCTGCAATCACCATCATCAATATATATTTATAATATCATAATACATATTATTCTCATCCGCCCTTATCCTCAGATAAGCATAACTGTTCATATTTTCCGTATCAGTCGTACTCATACCGCAGAGATTGACATATCTCACGCCGTCTTTGACAACAGCCTTATTCCTGTAGCCCGTAGCCGAAACAACAATAATATTCTTCCCCGTCTTTTTCTTGCAGTCCTTGAGAATATCATGCAGTAATTTATTTTCCCTGCTGTCATCAAGACTGTACTGATTATTCCATATATCTTTATCGAGATAAACAACTATATTATTCTTGCTGTAGCTTTCAAGGAATCCCTGCAGCCATCTTATCTGATCGGGGCTTGATGTCCTCAGCGAACCGTTATTGCTTGCAAGGCTCACAAAAGAAACATTTTCCGTTGCATTTGTTTCATATTTGTTTTTCCATGCAAGTGTTACAACATCGCCGCTTCCCGAAATATTGTTATCTCCCGTAAATAACAATGCCCTTGCATTTCTCTTCATTGCACTTACTATATCCGTCATAACGCTTTCTTTCGTACCATCAGGCAGATATTTTGTCTGACCGAATACGCATATATCCTCTTCACCGTTTCCTGCATTTCCGCTCAGATCTCTTCTCTGATAATCGGTAAATTCACCGCTTACGGTATTTACAGGCGTTTTAGGCACCATAGCACCTATATCGTCAATATATACTGCGCTGTTCTGCTCATCGGTCGTAGAAAGAGCCGCAACATATATCTTGTCTACTCTCACAGGCGCAACAGCCTCCTGCGGAATTTCCGCCGTAACATATTTCCAGTTGTTCTCCGTCATTTCTTCTTCGAGCATAACGAGGAACTCTCTGTTATTGTCATCTTTTAAAACGGCCTTTACCATATTTCCCGAGCCGTCGCATTTAAGAGCCATCACAAGGTCTGTAGCATTTTCCGGCAGCATTATCGGAGCTCTTTCAAAGCAGGCATAAGCCGCCTGTGTCGTCGTTTCGTTACCGTTAAAGTGGTAGCTTAACATAAGGGAGTTATTTCCTGTATTTATATATGCACCCGTTATTCCTGCGCCGCCTGTTACACCCGTATCATCGGGGAAGTACATCATATACAGATTTTTAGCGGTTTCAAACATTTCAAGCGTCTGCCTTACCTTTCCGACTCCTATCATCACACTTGCATAAGCACCGTTATTGCTTGCCGTAACAGTTGCCGTACCGTCCCCCGTTGCCACGAACCAGCCATTTTCAATATGTCCGACTTCTTCATTGTCAACACTCCACTCTATATCATCAAGTTCCAGTGATGACTGGTATCCGTCTTTATTTATGAAATAAGCCGAAAGCTGCGTTGATTGTCCGACCTGTAAAGCCTTCGTATTGGCATTTGCAACTATAGTATACGCTCCCGAGATCACATCTATGTCAAGTTTTCCCGTCACATCTCCTATTTTTGCCGTAACCGTAGCTTTGCCCTCGCTGCTCGGAGTAAATCTGTTTTCATTCCATTCGCCGTCAACTCCATCTATCTCAAATACCAGCTTGCTTGTATCTACCGCAACGGGATTATGATTTTCGTCATATCCGTCAACATAGAATCTTGTACCGATATTATTGAATATATAATTTTCATATCTGTCCGCAACTCTCACATCAAGCTGTGCAAGGCTGCCGGGCTGCGCCGTATTTCGTACACCTATACCGTTGGCAACTGCTCTCAGACTTCCCTCCGACGGTGTATTCACGACCTCTATACCGCTCTCGCCCTCAGGTCTTATAGCCACTGTAGTTGAGCCGCCGCCATCAAGGTGTATAGCATCGTAGCAGCCATATTCCTTGAGTAAAAGGCTCATTTCATAATGTGTAGCCCCTATGCTTTTTCCTCTTCCGTCTACAGCCACTATTATTATTTTATCCTTTGCCTCATTTACGCCTATACAGGTTCTCGGATTTCTCACCGATTCCCCTATTATAAGACCGTTTGAAACATCCTGACCGTTCCTCAGTATCTCGCCGCCGCCCGAAACACCGACTTTTATCTCCGAAGCCTTCTTTTCAGGTCTGAATACGAAAGTTTCGTTTTCCGTAAAGCTGACAGGCTGACCAACAGAATAGTAAGAGAGTTTCTTCTGCGCAGTGGAACTGTTCATAACTATTATATACCCATCTTCAGGAACAGTCACC
>JAFUUG010000614.1 GCA_017483905.1 Bacillota bacterium | reverse complement strand
CTATAAATGCCCTGAATATCTCATCCTGCTGTTCGTAGCTTGGCTGCAAAGGCACACCGTCTTTATAATCTCCCTGCGAATGATCCTCTTCATTTTTCCATAAATGATAAGGCTCTATTCCGAGAAGTACATCTACATAAGGAAGACATCTCGTACAGAAATCACGAGCCTCTTCCCAACTCCAGAGATTGCTTCTGAAATTTCCGTCAAAACTTACCGTCATATTCTTCTCTTTTGCCACTCTTAAACTGTTTAATATAAGCTCTGCACAATTTTTTCCGAGAGCAGGAGTAATACCGCTCAGGTGCAGCCAGTCATATCCCTCAAGCAGTTCATACAGATCAACGTTTGAAAAGTCATATTCCGATATTGCGGAATGTTTTCTGTCATATATTACTTTACTTGGTCTTATTCCATAGCCCGTTTCAAGATAATAGCTTCCGAGCCTGTGAGTAGGTGTTTCCTCCGGTGTACTCAATATAACGGGTGTACAGTGAACATCGTTGCTTCTTAACATTCTCACAGCACTTTTACCGAGTGAATTATTTGGAACGACCGTAAAAAATGTACTGTCAACTCCAAGGTTGGCAAGTGCAAGTGCAATATTTGCTTCACTTCCACCGTAGCTTGCTTCAAAATTATTAGCCATTCTTATCTTATCGTAATTTGGCGGTGTCAGTCTTAACATTATTTCGCCTATCGTAAAAAATTTCTGCGTTACTTCGTTTTCTTTGAGTAGTGGGTTATAGTGCTCCATTTTAAGTTCTCCTTATCAATTTTTATTTGCTTTTGAGTATTGCTCAAGCATATATTGTTTCTGATAATTAAGTACGCTCGGCACATATTTCTGAGTTTCCTCATACGGCGGTATTCCGTCATATTTCTGCACATTATGAGGTCCCGCATTATATGCTGCAAGAGCAAGAGAAGTATCTCCGTCAAACATATCCAGCATTTGCGAAAGATATTTAGTACCGCCGTCGATATTATCCTCTATATCGTAAGGATCCGATACCCCCATAGAGCTTGCCGTCTTAGGCATAAGCTGCATAAGTCCCATTGCCCCCACAGAAGAAACAGCAGACGGATCAAATCCCGATTCCTGTCTTACAACAGCTTTTATCAGATTTTCGTCTACACCGTATTTATTTGCGGCATTTTTTATCGCAGAAGCTATCGTACTGTCAACATTTTCATATTTTTTTGCCGTATTGCCGTCACCGGTATATTCCGCAAGTATCTCGGCAAAACTTTTCGTCGGAGTATCCTCCCCCTTGACTGTATTCGCCGCCTCTGCATTTCTTCTCACTCTTCTTGTTCTGAGCATATCCACAGATACAGTCAGATTGCTTGCTATCTCGTTTACTATCTCACTATATATCTGAGATACATCTAAACTTAACATTTTTATCACCTTTATTTTATAAACTATGATTGTCTTTTTTACAGAAATTATTAATGGCGTTTCGTATATCCGCCTATGCTCATTTTAACAGAAAAACATATAAAAGTAAAGTATTATGTCCCATAATTTTATAGTAAACAACATTTTTCCACCCGAAGAAGATGATCGTTCATATTTTTCTTTCGATCCCATGTTTTTGCGGTCTTACAGTAAGCTCCGTCACTGCAATTCCATCTCTCTGACCGATTATCCATTTCACCGCATCTGCTATCTCTCTGCTCTCTATTCTTTTATCCTCGTCGTTACATTCCTTAAAATCGGCATTTCTGTAAAAATTGCTTTTCGTCATATCGGGTCTTATCTCGACCACCTTTACGCCATACTTCCTCGCCTCATCGAATAAACTTTTACCGAAGCTTGAAATTCCGGCTTTCGTTGCTCCGTAGGCACAGCCGTAAGTATTGTTTTTTTCCGCCGTAACAGAAGAAATATTTATTATCGTACCGGAATTTTTTTTCAGATCCCTTAAAAGTATCTGACATAATATCATCGGCACTTCAAAATTTATCTTCACCATTTCATCTATCTTTTTAACATTCAGCTCCTCATGCAATCCGAAATACCCGATCCCTGCATTATTGACAAGCAAATTTATATCATTTTCCTTTCGTATCTTTTTTATTATTCTTTCGCTTTCGTAAATATCCGTAAGGTCAAGCCTTATCCTCACGATATTTTCATTCTCGTTTTCTTCCCCGAAATTTCTTCCTATCGCAAAAACCTTATACCCGTTTTCCGCAAGCATCTGCGTAATTTCCTTTCCGATCCCCGAAGATGCCCCCGTAACTATGGCATTTTTCATCACTGTTCACCCCATACGAATATTTTGTCTTTCCCGATATATTTCATAACTTCATTTTTTGCAAAACCAACCATTCTTTTATCCGTTTCTTCCCCATAGCAGTACACACCGTTTACATTTTTATACGGAAACAGCGTAACAGTCGATTTTCTCTGTTTTTTCATTATTTTCATATATTCTTTCGATATTCTGAAAACACCGATACTCACTCCGTCAATATATTTTTCATCTATATCTTCAAACGCTCTTCTTATAGCCTCCCCATAGACTTTCTCAAACTCCTTACAGTATATCATAGGGTCAAAACAAAGTCTCACTTTCCAACCAAGTTCACAGCATTTTTTTACAGCTTCTCTCCGCTTATCGAATCTACCCGTCAGATGTTCATATTTTTCAATGATGCTCTCAGGTGATAATGTCCATGCAAAAACAATATTTCCGCAAGCCTTTATATTTTCTATGCTTTTTATATTACAGCTTTTCGTTCTTATCTCGATTTTAAGATTTTCCTTATCTCTTGCATATTCAACCCATTCTTTTATAAACCCTGTAATATTTTCCATCGCAAGCATATCCGTATCATAGGATATGCAAAGATATACACTGTGTTTTTCAAGAGCCTCATCGACCGCAGAAAAAATATCCTCCATATTTACAAATATCACGATATTCCCCGACCGGTACATTCCCTGCAAATAGCAATACTCACAATCAAAATAGCAATTCATTATATTTGACGTATAATAGAAATTATCGTTTCCAAAGTCCTGACAAACTTTTGCACCCTTATATATAAAATTGTCCGTCTTTTTTGCAAGTATCAGTGACGGACTTTTTTTCTCCTTTGCAAAATTCCTGTTTCCTCCGCAAAAAACATCTTTATAATGCCCTATATAAATTATTCGGGCATTCGGAAATTTATCTGTTATCTCTCTGCATTTCCTGTTATCCGCTATTCCCTTTTCTATGTAGATATGTGAAAAGAAGTTATTGTATGATTTTTCTTTCAAGTATGTCAAGATATTCTTTACCCTCTCTCTTTCCGCAGATCTCCCCAATTGCGTTCTCTTTCATAAAATTCTGCGTAAATTTTCTTATATCTCCGCCGTCACATTCGTAGTACATCAGCAGATCCCTTGCTTTTCTTGCCAAATTTTCATTTAATTTCATTTTCACGCAAAGGTCGTCGATTATTATTTTATCTTCATTATTTTCTTCAAAACATAAATTTTTTATCCAATCGTATATCTTTTCATTCGCATTTTCAATTATTTTCTTTATTTCACCGATGCCGTATTTTCCATCACAATGATCCGAAACCGTTTTCAAAAAAATTATTCTGTCATTTTCAAAAAATCTGATTGCACTTTGATATATCGCCGCACTTTCCATATCGCATAAAGTTATATCATCGGTCAGTCCGTTCTTCACTTCCATGGAGTATGTTGCCAATTCTCCCTCTTTGAACCCATGACTATATAATACTCCGGGATAATAATTTTTTCCCGTCGTCATGTCATTTATTTTATTTATATAATATATTTCCCCTTTTTTCGTTTTCTTCTCCTGTCCTCCGCAAATACCGATATTAAAGAAAAAGTCATTATCCCCTATATCTTCTCTGCAAAGTACTTCCGTCACATTTACCGCACTTTTTATCATAGAAGTACCGCATATGATTATTACCGAGTCATTTCCCTTAAATACCTGTACTCTTTTATATGACATATCTTTTTTGGCTGCAAATTTTTCAATAAAACTTTTGCCCTCTTCATACAGGGCAGCTGCAATGTATATCAATTTTAGGATTTCCTTTCTCTTTGTGACAAAATATCCCGATAGTTCTTTTAGTAAGCAGACTTTTTAATATCGTTTACTATAAAAACTCCAATTAACTTT
>JAFUUG010000613.1 GCA_017483905.1 Bacillota bacterium | reverse complement strand
ATTTTTGTTGTGATAACATTTTGCTTGGTCACGAAAGTATTGTATTTCAGCTTCGGTTTGATGTCTTCAAGGTAGTTCTCAACAAAAGTTTCAAACTCCATATCGAGACTTTCTTCATGCTTTTGCAGGAAACTTCGTTCATACTCCAAGGCTTCCTTTTTTGACGAAAACCCACGCTTAAACTTCTGCTTTCTGTTTCCCTGCCAATCGGTATAACGGAAGAAACAAGTCCAGCGGCCCGTATATTCACCGTTTATTTTTTCTTTCTGTGCGCTCATTTTTATCCCTCCTTTATTTTTTTGCGCAGCCTGATTATTTTTTATACCGCGCTTCCGTAAAGGCATTTTTCCTCAAAATAACGGCGGTTTACTTTGCCGCTGATTGTGTAAAAGCCTTTTTCTTTCAGCTCTTTATTCAAGGCTGAAATAATCTTATAGCTTTTGGAAATGCTTATTCCCATAATTTCCGATACATCCTGTGCAGTTACAAATAAAGTCTTTTCCATAAAAACTCCTCCTTTTTCTTAAATAATAGTTGACTTTATAGATTTTTTATATTATAATTAAATATAGAGAAACGATAAGTTTAAGCATTTTATATATCGTTCACTATTTTAATATAATTCTATTATATCTCTAAATTTAGTTATTGTCAAACAATTTCTTTAAATTTATTGATTTTTGTCGTATTATATAATTTTATATATTGATTGGTGAGGTATATTTATGTATAATTCACAAGAAGTTGCGGAAAGAATCAAGCAACTCGCAAAAACAAAAAACATTCCGGTAAAAACTTTGCTTCAGGAAACCGACCTTGGCGCAAACACAATGTCAAATATGAAAACATCCATGCCCAAAGCCGATAACCTCGCAAAAATAGCCGATTATCTCGATTGTTCGGTGGATTATCTTCTGGGCAGAACAGATACCGTTGAGGTCCTTGATCTCCCCAACAAGCTTTTTGAGGCGATCAAGACCAAGTATTCGCTCAATTTGAACAGCTTTGCGGAATTTATCAATCTTAACGATATAATCCAACCGCCCAAACCGCTTATGCCGGGCAGAAAAGATTATTTCGTAAAAGATGTGGACTTTGACAAGATAAAGGAAATTTACGCAAAGGCTTCGGCTTATCGAAACGGCGATATTATCGGCGAAAACGAATTTTTTGATATGTTCAAATACTATAAATTGGAGTTTGCCGATTTCAATGCCAGCGGTTATATCCTCTCAAAAAAAGATTATCCAAAACTTGACGAGGTCTACACCTACTACACCGAAAGTTTCATTTAATCGTCAGGCTGTCATATCGACAGCCTTTATTTTTTACATTCGCTATATAATCGGTTATATTAAAAATAATACAGAGAATTACACTAAAAATATATACCAATTACAACCACAAACACCAAAAACTCATTTTTGATTTATTCCCCATTTTCCTCGCCTGCTATCAATTTGCTATCACCGAAAATTAAAAAGTGCCATAACCCGCTTGTTTACACGGTTTATGGCACAATTTTTATTATTCCCACTCGGCTATTTCGATTTGGTCGCTAAACAAATTTGTTTAAGTTACCAACCAATTCAAGCGGGTTTTAGTCTCAATAATTTCAATTCCGGCACCTACACGACATTCTGTTGCCATATTGTTGCCATAGGTTTATTATATACTATGCTGCAAGATATTGCAATAAAAATTAATTACTTATATCATCAAGGTATAGCAACCCTTGATAAATATGTAGAAAATTTTAATGTAATTTGCTCAGCATACAAATCCTCCAAATGTAATATACGATCTTTTTTATTTTTAACAAGATAGCTGTAAGCGATCAATCATCCCCTGTCTTTTCAATGAATCAGTATTCATGATACAATTATTGAAAATAATTGTATGGAGTGTGAAACATATGAACAAGAT
>JAFUUG010000612.1 GCA_017483905.1 Bacillota bacterium | reverse complement strand
GCAAAGGTATTTTGAAGAGAAAGAAGCATTATTCAAGAAGATAGAAAATAATGTAGACGATAGCAAAAGAAAGACAGCTGCTTTTTTTTACCTTAGCAGCAACGGGTATGTAAATATAAGAAAACCGGGAGATTATGTTTCAAATATGATAAAGCTTGCGGGCGGTGAATATATTTTTTCGGCCGATAAGCTGAATATTGAAGAAAATGCTCTTTCGACGATGAATATTCAGATGGAAGATTTTTATATGACAGCAAAAGATGCGGATGTCCTGATATACAACAGTACTATAGAGGGCGAAATAGATACGGCGGAACAGCTGCTTGAAAAAAGCGAATTATTTGCGGACTTTAAGGCTGTTAAAACGGGCAATGTATGGTGCAGCGAAAAAAATATGTTCCAGCAGACAACAGGTGCGGCAGATATGATAAACGATCTGAATATGATATTTACGGATAAAGTCGGAAACAGACAGGAACTTACATACTTACACAGATTAAGGTGAGAATATGGGAAAAAAAAGAAATGTTATTTATATAAGGGGGTTTTTGCTGCTTATATTTATTATGGGTGTACTAATGATTATGAATATAAGCTTTGGAAGCAGCAGTATCGGTATTCTCGATGTGATGAGAGTATTATTTAATGGCGGTGGAGACGATACGTTGTTCAAAATAATAATGGATATTAGGCTTCCTCGTACACTTGCTGCTATGCTGCTTGGGGGAGCACTTTCTGTATCGGGATTTATCCTGCAAAGTTTTTTTCGCAATCCTATTGCAGGTCCGTTTGTACTGGGGATCTCCTCAGGAGCAAAATTTGCGGTGGCATTTGTCATGATAAGTGCATTGAGAGTGGGTTATTCTGTAGGGTCATGGGCAATGATCGCAGCGGCTTTTATCGGGTCGTTGTTATCTACGGTATTCATTCTTATTATGTCGTGCAAGGTAAAAAACATGGCACAGCTTATAATAAGCGGTGTGATGATAGGATATATTTGCAGTGCAGCTACGGAGATAATGGTGAATTTCGCCGATGATGCCAATATAGTAAATCTTCACAATTGGTCTATGGGAAGTTTTTCGGCAATCAGCATGACAGATATTCGTGTGATATTTTTGATTGTCTGTGTGAGTTTTATTTTTTCTGTTATTATGTCAAAGAAGATAAGTGCATATCAACTCGGAGAGGCTTACGCTCAGAATATGGGTGTCAATATACGTTCATTCAGGGTAGTGATGATAATGCTTTCAAGTCTGCTTTCGGCTTGTGTTACCGCTTTTGCTGGTCCGGTATCGTTTGTTGGGGTGGCTGTACCGCATCTTATGAAGGCTTTATTCAATACCGCAAAGCCTATAGTTATAATTCCTGCATCTTTTCTTGGAGGAAGTTGTTTTTGTCTTCTTTGCGATATGCTTGCGAGATTGATGTTTGCACCGAGAGAATTGAGCATAAGTACAGTGACTGCTGTTTTTGGCGCACCGATCGTTATATGGATAATGATAAAAAGCAGAAAGAGGAACGGTTGATATGAATAATGAAAGTATACTTTTATCCGATGATCTGACGGTCGGATATGGAAAAAAAACGGTTGTCGATGGTCTGACGTTTGAAATCAAAAGAGGACAGATATTGACAATAATCGGTGCAAACGGTGCTGGAAAATCAACAGTACTTAAAACAATAAGTAAACAGTTACCTGATATAAAAGGTAAGATCTTTCTTTGCGGAAAAGATTTAAAGAATATGAATGAAAAAGATATAGCTAAAGAGATGTCGGTACTGTTGACGGAGAGGATAAACACTGAACGAATGAGCTGCGGAGATGTTGTGGCTACAGGGAGATATCCGTATACCAATATATTCGGAGTCCTTGATGAAAACGATTGGCAGATCGTAAAAAACTCTATGGATATGACTTTTTCTTATGAGTTATATGAAAAAAATTTTGACTGCATAAGTGACGGACAGCGGCAATGCGTGATG
>JAFUUG010000611.1 GCA_017483905.1 Bacillota bacterium | reverse complement strand
TAGTCGTCGTCTTAGTCGTTGCTTCCGTCGTCGTTTCGGTAGTTGAATTAGTTGTAGTTTCTGTCGTTGTTTCTGTAGAAGATGTTTCTTCCGGAGCATCAAGCATTATAACGGTATTACCGTCCTGAGCAGAATCTTCTCCTATAACACTTGATATTTTTCCGTCAACTACAGTAAACTTAACTTTTTCAGCCTTTTGATATCCTTTTGGAGCTGTGATCTCGGTAAGTGTATAGATACCATCAGGGAGACCCTTTATAGCCATCGCTTTATTACCGGATATCCAACTTAATTCGTCGCCGTTTGAAGTTTTTATCTCAACGCTGTCAGCTTTTGTAAGCATATTTTCGTTGAATATTATATCTTTACCGTTTTCATCTACACCTTTAAGAAGAAGTGTAGCACCCGGAAGTTCATCTCCGTCAACGACCGCTCTCTTGCTTATATAGTTACAGTCGGTATCTTCAGGTTTGTCAAGCATTATGACTGTTTTTTCAGCCTGAGCGGAATCACTGCCTGTAACAGATGTTATTTTTCCGTCTTTTACGGTAAAATTAACTTTTTCGGCCTTTTGATATCCCTTAGGTGCTGTAAGCTCTGTAAGAGTATAAGTACCGTTTGGAAGACCTTTAATAAGCATTGCTTCGTCACCGGATATCCAACTTAATTCATCGCCTTCTGAACTTAATATTTCAATACCGTTACCTTCTGTAAGCATATAATCGGCGAATATAATGTCATCACCGTTTTCATCTTCGCCTTTGAGGCGAAGTGTAGCTCCCGGAAGTTCCTCCCCGTCAGCAATTTCTCTCTTGCTTATATAATTATAATTTTCAAGATTGAAAAATGCACCCAGCGAGAATTCGATACCTGACATATTAACATCAGTATTTTCCTTGTAAATGGACTTTTCCGATTTTCCGGAATATAAGTAAGTTGTTGAAGAAACCGTGTATGTTAATACACCGTCTGTATTTTTAACAACAAGCTTGATGTCTATTTCACCATCTGAATTATAAATACCGTCAACAACTTCGCCGCTGTTATATTCCTTTATTACATAATAGTATGTTTTACTGCTGTTTTCGGAAACAACATATTTTTCCTTTCCCGAAGGGGCATCCTCATCAGATGTGTAGAACGTAAGGACAGGAAATTTTATTTTATTCGTTGCTTCGTTAACAATAGTCTGTTCGTTATCGTTTTTATCATATTTTACTATTTCGTCCATTCCATCTGTACTGTAATCAGCACCTGTTTCATAGAAATGGAATTTGTAATCACCTTTTTCCGAAAAGGCTGTCATATCTTCGATAGTTTCTTTTGCAGCATAGGCATTTGTAAATGCTTTACGAGCTGCAAAGTGGATCTGACCTTCTGTGTCAGAGTTTGTGTCTTCACTTGTACCTTCATAGATGTAGTGCCATTCTGCATGGTTAGTAGCTTTACCGCCTGTAGCGAGCCAGCCTGCACTTGAACCTGCGCTGACATTTGCATCTCTGTTTGGGATAAGGAATGCACCTG
>JAFUUG010000610.1 GCA_017483905.1 Bacillota bacterium | reverse complement strand
TACTCGGGATATAGTGAAAACCGTAACAATCATTATCACGATTCTCGGTACACCTGTTTGAACATACATAGTCTCTTCTACCGCGGAACTTTGGATTATTCTTTGTATAGCATAATTCAAGGAGAATTCCGAAAAGTCTGAAATAAAAGGCACTTTCAAAATTCTCCTTGAATAACAATATTGGTTTCATCTTAGAAACGACGGACGATTACATTCTTCGTGCGGAAGTTCACCGCTCTGTAGAAACCATTTTTCAGCCCAGTGTTTAAGTTCTTTATCAACCCTTGCTTGAGATACTGCAGCATATATCTCTGTTGTAATAATAGATGTATGTCCAAGAAAAGTTCGTATGACCTCAATATCTATCCCGGCTTCAAGCATATGGGTTGCTACAGTTCTTCTCATTGTATGAGGAGTATAGTCGCTGTATAAAAATTTATCGGGATACTGGTTTTTCAGCATCGCAATATATTTCTTGTATACTTCTTCTATCGCCGAAACAGACATATGTTCATGTGTCTGTGACTTAAACAAAAAGGCTTCCGGTTGATTTGCAATATGCCGATATCGGATATAGTCTTTAATCAGTTTTGCACAGGGCTCCGAAATAATAACAGTTCTTGATTTCTTCCCTTTTCCGCGGATAATATCAACATTAGCACCACCATCTTTCTTGAACTGAAAATTTTTAACTCTGAGATTACAAGTTTCAGCACAACGTGCTCCGGTTCCGTACACAGTCGATAAAAGCACCTTATCTCTTTTCCCGATTTCCTTGGTGTCATTAGGTATGTTAAGAAGCAATTGTGTTTCTTCATATGTAAATGTTGATTTAACACCGTGTTCAGTCTTTTTAGACGGAATCTTTCTTAAAGCATTGTAAAAAAATACAGCTTCAAGGCATACATTTTGCGCATATGTGGCAAAAGAATTTAAAGCAGCAAGGCGTTGATTTCTTGTTGATGCACTGCATTTTCTGGTATCCTGCAGCCACTGCAAAAATGATGTTATCAATGTAAAATCAAGTTGTTCAAACGAGATGCTGCCGGACGCAACCCCTTTAACATCATATATATAGTCAATAAAAAGCCCATATGTAGTTTTGTATGATTTAATAGTTCTTTCACTGCTGCCTTTTTCGAGCGGAAGATATGATTCCGTAAAACTTTCTAAAGCATCAATGAAACCATACTTTTCAGGCTTCTTCATAATGTACCTCCGGAAAAATATTAGCGATGTATTCTGAAAATCTATTGATCTCTTCCTCGAACATATCAGTAGTAAACTTCATATATCGTTCTGTTTGCATCAGATTGCTATGTCCAAGATATATTGATAAATAAGGTATAGAATCATTCAGGCTAATACCTTGAGTAGAAAGCTGTTTAAAGGATTTTAGTACGAAAACATGACGGAGACAGTGAAAACAAGGTCCTCTCTCGAATCTTTCTTTTGAAACAACTATCATATTCTTTCGAAGAACATTAGCAAACCTTGAGTATATTTT
>JAFUUG010000609.1 GCA_017483905.1 Bacillota bacterium | reverse complement strand
TCCCACAATCTATCAGTATCTCCTGATAGGCTGTGGGGTTATTTTTTGTTTTTTCAGTTAGATATTATATTTTTAATATCTTGGGTAGTCTTAAGATGTTTTCCCAAGGGGTACCATGGGAACATAGAGGAACGCAGAAAACAGCCAAATTTTCTTTTTTGACAATCCTATGCAATATGTATTGTGTCGATTTGTATAAATAGCAATCTTATATGATTCAAAATAATCCAAATATAACATAAAAATAAAAAATTAATCAGAAAGAAGTGACTATTATGTTACCAATAAAAATATCTTTAGACACAATAGCATATAGCTGCAAACCCAAAACAGAAGAAGTACCTGAAATAAGCCAAAGAATATATAAACTCACTAAATGTGAGGATATCACCACACTTGCAGATCTCATTGGAAATAAAGGTCATTCTTTTACTCCTGCGGTGTTTGACGGAGTAGCAAGAAAGGCTGAAAATGTAACAGAAATACAACTGTTGTGCCTTGATTTTGATAATGATATCAGTAAAGGGAAAAAGATGACAATATCTTTTGAAGAAGCTACGGAGCGTTCATATAAATTAGGACTTCCGATAGCTTTTGCTTATGAAACATTCAGTTCGATGAACAGAAGTAAATTCCGTATAGTATATACATACTGTGAACCTATTGAAGATCACGAATTTTATAGTGTAATAATAAATGCCTTACACAGTATCTTCCCTGAGTCTGACAGTTCAGCTAAAGATATAAGCAGATTATTTTTTGGCGGCAAACGTCTTTTGACCGAAGTATCCGACAAAACAATAAGCGGAAGTATGATATTTTCTGCACTCAATCAGCATTTCAGCAAACCAAGACGTATGACCGATAAAATAGAAAATTTTGCACTCAAAAACGGTGTAGATTTGAAAAATTATATATTCCATACAGATGAAATAGATATAAAAGAATTAGAAAATGTCAAAAATTTGGGAACGCCTATTATATATAATAGGCTTGCACAAAATTTCGACCAAATTTTTGTCATATATAAAAGAGATGAAAATAACAGTTACATAAATAAGCGAGTGCAAAATTCCGACTTTATGATAGAACACGCTGACATTGATGAGATCTGCAAAAAATGTAAACTGCTGAATGAATTTAAACTTTTTTCAAGAGAATTGTCTTATATTGAAAAATGGGGAATACTGACCAATATAATACACATTAAGGGTGGCGGTAAATGGTTTAAGAATAAAATGAAACATATAGAAGAAATAGCCCCTCTTGCTCACGATTTTGAAAAATGGAATTCTAACTTATTCCAGATGAAGAAATCACCTTATTCACCCCAAAGATGTTGTAATTACTGTCAATACTGTACTGAATGTAACCACAGTAAAAATATACTGACAACAACGATCCCATCAATGCATGAAATAAATATTATAGAAAATAAACGAAACTATGTCGGTATAGACACCGCAAGAGATCAATTACACGAAGCTATGATAAATGCCTTATCGGATAGGGATAACTCTATACATATCATACAAGCTCCGACGGGCTTGGGAAAAACACAGGAATACATAAACTGCATGAAGTTATCGGCTAAACCATTTATAATAGCTGTTCCTACAAATAAACTAAAACTTGAAGTTTTCAGTAGATGTATAAACGCCGGAATAACCGATATCGTTTTTACACCTGAAATCCCATCAGAAATATGAGAAAAGAATATAAACAAGCTTAAAATGCTCTATACCAAAGGGGATATACACGGGTACAGCAAGTTTTTGAAAATTCTTGAAAATGAGTACCCCTGTATGCTCCAATATAAGAAGAATCTGCAAATGACTTTGACTTCAAAAGGGCATATAATAACAACTCATATAAGACTTATAAATGATATGTTCGGAGATGATATGCTGTCTTCTCACGAAATAATTATAGATGAAGATATTATAAAAAATATACTTGTTACAACCAAAATACCAAAGAAAAATCTTAAAAATATTATTTTTAACGGGAACACTACATTTTCGGAATTATTGAAAACATATTATATCCCGGCAAACAGTGTTATGTCATCTGTATGTCTGAAGCCAATGAAAATAAACGAAAAAATACCACCGACAGAATACTCTGAACTTGTTAAAACAGCTGACATCAATTTTAATATAAACGATCTGTTGAGTGCAGATGCAGCATATATATCCGATGACTATATATATTATGCAGTGATCAGAAAAATTCCTGACAAAAAGCTGATAATTATGTCGGCAACTGCGTCCGATTTCGTTTATAAAAATTTATTGAAAGACAGAACTATCAAGCTGCATAATATCGGCAATGTACATTATAAAGGAAAGGTAATACAATATCACAATAAAAGCTACAGCAGAAACTATATATCTTCAAATACAGAAGTTTTTGATAGAATAAAAAGATACCACAAAGGGTATAATCTCATAACGTTTTTAAAATACAGCAGCGTTACAGATGAACTTCATTTTGGCAATACCGAAGGCAAAGATACTTTTGATAATAAAGATCTGCTGATCATCGGAACACCTTTTCAGGATGAAGCTGTGTATAAACTTCTTGCGGTATCTATGGGTTTTGACTGTAATGAAATAAATAAAAGCAGATTGAATCACAGAACAGTTGAGGTCAATGAGTATAAATTTACCTTTTTTACTTATGATTATGATCCTTTAAAAGAAATACAGCTTTATATTATTTCAAGCGAACTTGAACAGGCTGTAGGTCGGGCAAGGCTCTTAAACAATAAAAACACCGTATACGTTTATTCTTGTATGCCTGTCAGTCAAGCGGAATTTCATGAAATAGATCCGCTGTTGACAGATAAAACAGACAAAAAAGATACCCCGAAGGAATGCGACTCCTTCGAGGAAGAGTAAAAGATATAGTCATTTGGAATGTTTATTGATATAGCTGATGACAGACTGCTTTGTTATCCGCCACCTCTTTTCTCCTAATCTGTAGCCTGTAAGTTCACCTGAATTAAGCAGCTTATAAATACTGTTTCTGCCTATAGAAAGTATCTTACGGACTTCTTCGGGCTTTAATACTTCGTTATAATTATCTAACATTCGGATCGCCTCCTCATAATTTA
>JAFUUG010000608.1 GCA_017483905.1 Bacillota bacterium | reverse complement strand
TTTCGGTATGTCAATCGGCTTTGGAATGTCTGTCAATCCGAGAATATAGTCGGTGGAACAGTCGAGATAATCTGCAAGCTGAATAAGTTTTGCCGCCGTCGGACAACTTCTCCCTTTTTTCCAGTCGCTTATGTTCCCTGTTGAGATTCCTGTTTCATTTGAAACCGTTGTCATACTCACTCCTAACTCGTCCATTCGCTTAAATAAGTTAGCAACATTTACTGAATTTTCCATAGTGCTTGCCTCCATTTCGTGATAGTTTAATAAATGTTCGTATATACGAGAATTTTTCTTGACTTTTTATAGTCTTGGTAGTATTATTATATCATAAAAGATACTCGTAAATCAATAGTAAATATTTATATTCAAAAGCACATTACGACTATAAATATACAAATTCAATTTTGCAAAGGAAAGTGATTATTAAAATGAACTTATACCCTACCCAAAAAATATCGGAGAAACTCGGAATAATGACAGGATTTTTCTTTTTTGTCGCTTGCTTTTTTATCAAAAGATTATCGGCAAAAAAAGAAAGTATGGCAGAGGTGATCGCTGTGGATAAAAAAATCAAAGTAAAGATAAGCATAAACAAAAATATTTCGGAAGTGATAAGGCAGCAGAAAATAAACAGACTGTATGAATTGCTGTCCGAAAAGAAGAAAACACCATAGAAAGATACTTAAAATTTTCCTCAAATATATTGCGAAAAACAGCCGATTGTGTTATACTCTATGTGTAACGCAAAATCGGCTGTCCAAACGCAAACAAAATGCAAATACGGAGGTCGATTTTATGAAAAAGAAAACTAAAGATTTTTCGGCTAAGATAACTGCTCTTTATGTTCGCCGTTCGGTCAGCGATAAGGACAAGGACAATAATTCCCTCTCTATTGAAGCACAAAAAGCGGAATGTATCAGATATGTCGGTGAAGATTCAAATTATCAGATATATTGTGATGACGGAAAAAGCGGAAAAGATATAGCACACCGTCCTGCATTTCAGCAGATGATGTCAGATGCAAAAGACGGAATTATCGAGCGAATAGTTGTTAAGAAGTATGACCGTTTCAGCCGTAATATGAGAGAGTATCTCAATATCACAAACGAACTTGATAATCTCGGAATTAGTGTTTACTCTTTGACAGAGCCTTTTAATACCGCTACCAAAGAGGGAAGAATGATGAGGAATAATCTTCTTAACTTTGCGGAATTTGAAAGAGAAACCATTGCGGCAAGAGTGGCAGACGCTTATAATACAAAAGCAAGAGAAACAGGCTTTTATCAAGGCGGCAAAGTGTATTACGGCTATGTTCCCGAAAGACGAACAGTAAACGGAAAAACAGGGTCGGTGCTTGTTCCCTCCGAACAGGCGGAAGCTGTAAAAATTGCTTATGAACTTTACCAGAACAATTCTACATCACTTAAAGACATTATCGACTATTTCAAGGCTAACAATGTGAATTGGTGCAGACCGACAAAGAACAGAGCAAGCGGCTTTACGAATATAGATCGTTCGCATTTATCGAGAATACTTCGCAATCCTCTTTATGTACGAGCCGACAAGGAAATATATCAATACTTTTCATCACTCGGCTATGAAATGCTTGACGATATATCGGAGTATAACGGAATAAACGGTTTATATTGGCACGATAACGCCGACGGAAGTAAATTTATCAAACTTGGCTATCACGAGGGTCTTGTTGATTCAAATGTATGGCTTGCGGTACAGGATAAGAAATCGCACAACAAAAGAATACCTATGAACTACAAGGTTACAAATTCTTGGCTTGTGGGTTTAACGAAATGCAGCCATTGCGGATATTCATTTTTTATAAATGCAGCTTGGAATGTTTCGCATACTAAACAATGGAGATTTTATCTCGATTCGGGGTATTACAGAGGTAACGGCTGCGTGAAAAAGAGATTGAGTATCCGTCCGAGTGAAGTCGAGGAAAAAGTCTTTGAGGCTATGAAAGAAAGACTTGAACAGCTCGTTATCGAGAAGAAAGAAAATGAAAAGCCTGATAGTAAAACAGAGAGTATAAAAGCCGAAATAATAAAAGCAGACGAGGAAATAAAAAAACTTATGGAAAAACTCGCCAATGCCGATGATGTCCTGTTTGAATACATAAATAATCGTGTAAAAGAATTGCATACCAAAAAGTCGGAACTTGAAACGGCTTTGCAGAGTAAAGTACGCAAAATCAAAAGGGTATATACTTCACCGCTTGAAGAACCTTTAAGCCATTGGGACGAACTCTCAATGAAAGAAAAGCACGATGTAGCAGCAACAGTAATTGATGTAATTTATGTATCGGACGAGGACGGAATAGATATTCATTTCAGTATTTAATCAAAGTGAAAAAAATCATTTCAAGTCAAAAAATGGGTGTCGAAAAAGCCCAAAAATATGCGGGTTTCAGACAATGGTTGCGATGTACAAATGGGCGTTCCCGTAGCAAATACAGTTCCTCGACCGTCTGTAAGCTCGTCCAAATACTGACACTTCATAAATAAGTCTGTCGCTCTTTGGGAGTTTGATGAAGAATTTATGCCTGCTACACTTTGCCCCATTTTGGTAGAAAAAAACAAATTTTTATAAAGGTGTGCTTCGTCTACAAACAGCTTATCTATGCCGAGTTCTTCAAATGTCACCGTACTATCTCGTTTTTGGTCATTATTCAATTTTTCGAGTTTAGTTTGAAGATTTTTCGCCATACCCGCAAGCTGTTTTATAGAAAAACCATTATCACCGTTATCTCTTTTCATATCGTCAAGGCTTTTTGTTATTTGACTGATTTGCTTTTCGATATATTCAGCTTGCCTTTCCTGTGATAACGGTATTCTTTCAAGCTGCGTATGGCTTATAATAATTGCATCGTAGTTTCCCGTAGCAATACGAGAGCAGAATTTTTCTCGATTAGCCTTTGAAAAATCTTTCTCATCGGGTACTAAAATGTTAGCTGTTGGGTATAACTGCAAAAACTCTTTCGCAAACTGATTTACGATATG
>JAFUUG010000607.1 GCA_017483905.1 Bacillota bacterium | reverse complement strand
AGTACAGGAAATCCGTTTCTACCAATTCCGCAACGGTAGAATGGACAGATCATGACAGCATTTGTGAGGGTTTGTACGGCGAAGAGTTTATAGATTGTCTCGGCGGTTTTGGTATTTACACCTGCGGTCACAGAAATCCGCAAATAATGGACACAGTAAAGGCACAGCTCGACCATCAGGCGCTGCACTCGCAGGAACTTCTCGATCCCCTGCGAGGATACCTTGCAAAGGCTGTTGCGGACATTACCCCGGGTGACCTTAAACACTGTTTCTTTACAAACGGAGGTGCCGAAGCTGTTGAAATGGCACTTAAACTTGCAAGAATCGCAACGGGAGGACGCTGGTACATTTCAACGGTTGGTGCATTCCACGGAAAGAGTATGGGTGCTATATCAATGGGCGGCAAAAATACATACAGAGTGCCTTATACACCTATGGTACAGCAGGTACAGCACGTTGAATACGGCAATGCCGAAGACACAAGAAAAGCCATAAGAAATCTTATAGCAGTCGGTGAAAAGGTAGCTGCCGTAATAGTTGAGCCCATTCAGGGCGAAGCAGGAATTATAGTTCCTCCGGACGGATATTTAAAAGAATTGAGAGAAATATGCGATGAATACAATGTAGCTCTTATATTTGATGAGATACAGACAGGCATGGGCAGAACGGGTACTATGTGGAGATGTGAATATGAGGGCGTTACACCCGATATTATGACATTCGGCAAAGCATTCGGCGGCGGTATAATGCCTATAACGGGTATAATATGCAGACCGCAAATGTGGACACAGGAACTGATAGACAACCCTTGGCTTCTCGGCTCTCCCACATTCGGCGGTAACCCTGTATGCTGTGCGGCCGCACTTGCAACGATCAAATTTATGGTAGACAACGATATCCCGGGTGAGTGCAGGCGAAAGGGGGTTATTATCAGAGAAGGTCTTGAAAAGTTAAAAGCAAAGTATCCGACAGTTATTGATGATGTAAGAGGTACGGGACTTATGCTTGCGGTTGAGTTCTGCAGATCCGATGTGGGTTACAGTGTTGCAAAAGGTCTTTTTGCAAGGGGTGTAATGACAGCGGGAACACTTGTAAATGCCAAGTGTATACGTTTCGAGCCTGCTGCTGTTATAACAGAAGAACAGATAGCGGCAGTGATAGAAAGAATGGACGAAGCACTGGCAGATACCAAAGCAGAATTTGGCTTGTAAAATTTATATATCCCCTATGCGGCGGCTTGTCTATAGACTATGTATTGCATCTTTGGGCAGGCTGCTGCTTATATTGAAACATAAAAAGAAATTTTCGGAAAGGGAATGAGTGTTTATGGAGTTAAAACTTAATTATATAGACGGTGAATGGAAAGAAGCCTCGGGCGGCGGTAAACGAGAAGTAATAAACCCCGCAACGGGAGAATTACTTGCCTATACCACGGAAAGTACGGAAAATGATACAAATGAAGCTATTGCCGCAGCGAAAAAATCGTTCTACAAAACAAGACAGTGGCGTGATACGGATGGCCAGGACAGATCGGATATGCTGCTTAAAATAGCGGATATAATGGAAAAATACAAGGATGAATTTGCAAAACTCGATACACTTGACAACGGCAAGCCTTTAAGAGAATCCGAAGGCGATGTAAGTGATGCAATACATTGTTTCAGATATTATGCAGGGCTTATAACTGCGCCAAGTGGATATACTTACGAGGTAAATAACGGTTTCGGTAAAATGCACTCATATACCGTTGCCGAGCCTGTTGGTGTCGTCGGTCAGATAACACCGTGGAATTATCCGCTGCTTATGTCGGTATGGAAACTTGCTCCCGCTCTTGCAGCGGGAAACTCGGTGGTTTTCAAACCCAGTTCAAATTGTCCTCTTTCTACGGTAAAATTGTTTGAGATATTTGAAGAAGCAGGGCTTCCGAAAGGCTGTGCAAATCTGGTTCTCGGTTCGGGCGGCTCGGTAGGCCATACTATTGCCGCTTCACCCGATGTGGATATGGTGACTTTTACGGGGTCAACAAAAGTCGGACAGTCGATAATGTCCGATGCCGTGGGCAATCTTAAAAAGATAGGCCTTGAACTTGGAGGCAAATCGCCCAATGTGATATTTGCCGATACAGATATTGACAGTGCTGTGGAATGGGCTATGATAGGTACATTTTTTAACCAGGGACAGGTTT
>JAFUUG010000606.1 GCA_017483905.1 Bacillota bacterium | reverse complement strand
TAATTATGGCAAGAAAAAGCCGAAAAAACACCTCCGCAAATCAAATGCAAAATGATATCGAATATAATCGTACCGCATTATATCTCAGGCTTTCAAAAGAGGATAACGGCAAAGAAGATTGTGATTCTATCGAAAATCAGCAGGCATATATCGAATCAAAATTAGGCGAATATGTCGGCATAAATGTTGTTAAGGTGTATGCGGATAACGGTTTCAGCGGAACAAATTTTGAGCGTAATGCGTGGAAAGAGCTTTTAGACGATATTCGGAAAAAAGAAATAAACTGTATAGTTATAAAAGATTTTTCAAGACTTGGAAGAAATTTTGTTGAAACGGGAAATCTCGTAGAAAGCGTGCTGCCTTTTCTCGGTGTAAGGCTTATATCACTTAATGATGATTATGACAGTTTAACGGATATGTTCAGCCGAAAAATGCTTGAAAATTCATTTAAAAATCTTATGAATGAATGCTATGCAAGGGATATATCTCAAAAGGTAAAAACAGGACTTCGTGCAAGAATGCAGGCGGGTCTTATCATAAGTGCCAAAAATCCGTATGGATATATCATATCCGACGATAGGACACATCTTATTATTGACGAGGAAACAGCTCCTATTGTTCGAAAGATATTCGAGTGGTATATTTCGGGTAAAAAGACATTTGAAATAATAAAAATTCTTAATCAGCTCGCTATACCATCACCCGGCAAGCTGCGAAGTATGAAAAACGAAAAGTATCAAAGATACAGCGATTCTGCTTGGGATTACAAAAATATAAGGAAAATTATAGCAAACAAGGTTTATACGGGCTGCCTTATACAAGGTATGACGAAAGTAAAAGAAATGGGCAAAGCAGGCTGCATAGCAACAGACGAAAGCGAATGGATCATTACAGAAAATGCTCACGAAGCTATTATAAGCACAGAAATGTACAAAAAAGCAAATCCAACGGCTACACAGCCGAAAAGAGAAAACATAAGAACAAACACTCCTCTTTTAAGCAAGGTAGTATGCGGAAAATGCGGTTACAGAATGAGGCGGATTACAAGACGAAAAGAGCTTTATTGGCAATGTGCAAGCCATAGAGCAAAACTTTATGAAAGCTGTAAGTGTAACATAAAGCATAAAATTCTTATGGATATGGTAAAATCGAATTTACATATACAAATATCGGAAACAGTCGATTTACACGCATTATCCGAAAATATAAGAAATTCAAAAGAATTTAAAGACGAAATAAGCCGTTATAAAAATCGTATATCGGAATTGACCCTTGAACTTAACAAAATAAGCTACAAATTGGGAGACATTTACGAAGATCTGAAAAGCGGCATAATCTCCAAAGAGGAATTTGAATACATAAACAAAACCTACAAAGCAGAGCATAAAAATATTCAGACCGAAATTTCGGAGATAACCGCAAAGAACAAAAAGGCAGACGGCATAAAATCACTCAATAATAAGCTTGAAAAATTCATAAGTGAACTAAAGGAGAAAATTGAAGATGATTTCTTCATTGATTCACTTATTGATAAGGTTATCGTATATCCCGATAAGAGTATCGAAATAGAGTATAAATTCAAAAACACTTTTTCGGATATTACAGACTTCGTTTCGGAACGGAGGTGTTTGTAGTGGATTATACGATCGCTGTTTATCTTAGGCTTTCTGTTGACGATAATGATACACAAAATGAAAGCGTTAGCATATCAGGGCAGAGAACGCAGATAACAAACTTTATAAACAGCCATACAGAGTTTAATAATGCCGAAATAAAAGAGTTTTGCGATGACGGGTATTCGGGAACGAATTTCAACAGACCTGCCGTAAACAGACTTTTTGAGGATATAAAGACAGGCGGCATACAATGCGTTATCGTAAAAGATCTATCTCGTTTTGGACGAAACTTCATTGAAGTAGGCAATTACATTGAGCAAATATTCCCTATGCTTGGTGTAAGGTTTATCGCTATAAACGATAACTACGATAGTAGCCTTATAGAAACCAATTCAATGAAATTTAACGCTGCTTTCAAAAATCTTATGAATGAATGTTACGCAAGGGATATATCACAAAAAATAAGAGCAATAAAAACAATGCAAAAAGGAAGAGGTGATTATATCGGTTATCCTGCACCTTATGGATATAAACTCAACAATAAAAGATTGGAAATAGCCGAAAAAGAAGCAGAGATCGTAAAGCGTATATTTGAACTTGTAAACAGCGGTATGAAGCTCAAAAAGATTGCGGAGCTGCTTAACAAAGAAAATATTCCTACAAGAAAAAATGCTTATGAGTGGACATTTCACCATATAAGAGTTATTGTGAAAAATCCTGTTTATATCGGGACTTTGGTAACTAACAAATTCAAAAGTATTGCCTTGCGTAAGCAAATAATGACCGATATATCGGAGCAATATGTGTTTGAAGATCATCATCAGCCGATAATAAGCAAAGATATTTTTGATAATGCTCAAAAGAAACTTCGCACGATGAAAGAAAAAGCTAAAAGCAAGAACTATTATCCCGAATTGAAAAACAAAGTCTATTGTAAAAACTGCGGAAATATATTGTCACGCAAATTTTACGATAAAACCAAAACGGAGCGCAGTATTTATTATTTATGCAGATACAAAATAAATGATTGCTGCTGCAACAAAAAAATCTTCGTGGAAACATTGAGAGAAAACTTGCTGAAGGCAATAAATAAACATATAACTC
>JAFUUG010000605.1 GCA_017483905.1 Bacillota bacterium | reverse complement strand
ATAAGTTCATTCACTCCCGATCTTGTAGATTTAATGCCGTCACTTGCCATTTTAGCAAGTCCCTCTATGGAAAATTCCCAATCGTCTGGGTAAGCAAGCATTGTTGAGAGGATACCTCTTGCCTTAAAAGATAAATCAGGCTGTTTCAAGTGATTATTCGACATAACCGTAAAATTCTTAACTTTTTTAGTTCTGAACACCGACATAACAATTACCTCCTAACCATATCCAACATCACGCTTTTATCGACCGCATACAAATCATCAATTTTAACCAAATAGCCTTTACTCAAAAGACCGTTAAGCATTCTCTGAACATCTTCCTCGCTGTCTGTGCTTAAAGTAGAGAGAAATTCCGCTGTGGAATAATCAGCTTCAGGCTCGTTTACCATAGTGACATACAATCCAAATTCATCAATATTCATATTGTTCTTTAAGTTAAATTTCATACAAATTTCCTCCTCAAAATCAGTTTATCTCTATTATCGGGTATATCCCGTCAGCTTTCAGCAGCTCGTAAATATATAATCTTCCAGCTTGTGTCCAGTAGGTATGAACATTTGTGTGTACCGTACCATCGGGAGCATAGTATGGATATGTTTTAGTATGCGTATAGCCTTTAGCCGCATATTTTTGATATAAAAGCCACAAATTGCCCTGTTTGTATTGAATACCTTTCTCGTTCAGATAGGCATTCATTTTTGTGGCACTCCACCCGTAATCTTTGGCAATCGCACTTATCGGCAATAAATCACTGCAATTCAAGACCACATCATAATAGTTAGCCTTTGGCTGAAATTCTGCAAGCTGCTGTTGCTTTACGGCATTTTCAAGCTGCAACCGTTCAACCTGCTCATCGGCAAACTGTAAGGCTCTTTTCATAATCATTACGGGAGAGTTCCACATTTCTTCTATTGTAATGAAGTATTGTCTGAACTGTTTGCCTTTTTCGTTACGCTGAAGCATACATATTTCTTTCGCCATTGAGATTGTAAGCCGATGATCGACAGCAGGTCTGCCGCCTGTACTTTCGCTCAAAAATGAGCAAAAGTCCGTTCCTTCGGCAAAGCCGTATTCACACATTCTCGGAAACCAATCCTTATAGGCTGTTTTCACCTCAAGAGCCTTGTGCAATTCTCTTCCTAAAATAGTAGGTTTATCGCTGTTGTAGTCAATATTGATTAGTTCGTTCATAGTTATTCATCTTCTCCTTTATTGATATTTGTGATTATTAAATGTTTCGTTTTTCGGTTATTTATGTTTTTTATGTTGTAGTTATAGTTTTTATCAAAAGCAGTAATATTAAAATGACTGTTGTATAAATCATAAATAAAGTTTGTATGCTTTATTACGAGTATAAATTTTGCTTTTGTTTCTTTCAGCAAGCCAAACAACCTTTTATGATCGGCTCTTGTAAAAATGCACCCATTATAATCGGAATATGCTTCGTCATAGGGAGGGTCACAAAAAATAAAGTCATTCTCGGTTAAATTTGCGTTTTTTATCATTTTTTCAAAATCATCACATACAATAGTCGCATTGTTCAACGCAGTTTTTATATTTTCCGAAAATATATGGTTTATTTTCTTTGCAAGAGATTTCTTGTTGTATGAGATACCGCCATAGGGTATATTAAATTCTTTGTTGGAATTGTAGCGAAACATTGCGGAATAGCAGTATTCCCTGACGAAACAGAAAACTGCTGCTCTATACGCTTGCGATAATTTGATTTTTCCGAGATTGATTTCGTTGAAAACATCTCGAAAATATGTATAAAAGCCGCCTAATATGCATGCAATGAGATTTTCTTTAATGTTACTTTGTTGAATATAGTTTTTCTTCTGATACATAATAGTCCGCTTTACCTTAGCCATAAATACGGATTCTATTGTGTTTATAAATGCTTCCTTATTTATAACAATTTCATCAAGCGT
>JAFUUG010000604.1 GCA_017483905.1 Bacillota bacterium | reverse complement strand
TGGCTTTATTGGCGTTCATCCACGTTTCGTCCTCCATAAGTCGGGATAACTTTGTTCTCGATAATCCGGTTTTTATTTGGTAAGCATTGATAATTGCCTCTTTGAATTCATTAAGCATATCAAGTGCTTTCTGCATGACCGTATGATCTCCCCATGCAGACGTTGCCGGA
This sequence comes from Bacillota bacterium, assembly GCA_017483905.1. Lineage (GTDB taxonomy): Bacteria > Bacillota > Clostridia > Lachnospirales > CAG-274 > RGIG4831. The sequence goes on along the minus strand of JAFUUG010000604.1, from coordinate 1,922 downwards.
TTATGCACCATTATTGTTGAGGTTGGTGACATCAAAACTCTATCTCCCGCCATAGCAACAACGCTTGCGGCACTTGCAGCAACTCCGTCGATTTTTACCGTTACTCTGCCGTTATACTCGGTGAGCATATTGTAAATTCGTGCTGCTGCGACACAATCTCCGCCGTATGAATTTATGTAAACGGTTATGTTTCCTGTTCCGCTTAACAATTCATCTTTGAAAATTTGAGGAGTCACATCATCATCAAACCAACTTTCCTCGGCAATGATGCCGTTTAGAAATAGTGTCCTTTCTTCCGATTCCTCATTTTTTACATTCCATTTCCAGAATTTTTTATTTTTCATCGTTTTCCTCCTTATACTTCTTGCTCCAAGAACCACTATCCTTTAATTCCACCATGTTCCCGTTGCATCTGTAGCCGTTACCGCCAAGTTCGTCGGGGATAAGATCAAGATTTTCAAGTTCACGCACATCATTAGGCGACATAAAGCCGTTCTGTATCCCGACAGCATATCCGTTCATTCGGCTTTGATAATCGCCACGAAGCAAACCGTCAACATTGAATTTTGCAAAATACACTTTCTTCTCATCAACCGAAAGAAGGGAACGCATTATTGACTGTTCCCACCTCGATACCCACGGATTTAATGAGTATTTCACAAATTCAAGTGACTGCTGCTCGATATTTGAAAAGCTCGATTTCTCCAAATCACCCACCATGTGCGGAGGCACTCTGAATATCCTCGCTATCTCGTTTATCTGAAACTTCCTCGTTTCCAAGAATTGAGCCTGTTCCGGTGATATGGAAATAGGTGTGTATTTTGCACCCTCTTCAAGTATTGCGGTCTTATGTGCGTTGTTGCTGCCGCCGTATATAGCTTGCCAGCTTTCTCTTAGCTTTTCGGGATTGTTCAGCACTCCCGGATATTCAAGTACACCGATAGGCTGTGCCCCGTTTGCAAAAAACTTAGCTCCAAACTCCTCACAGGCTATTGCCATTCCTATTGCATTTTTGGCAAGTGCGATAGGCGAATATCCCACAAGACCGTCAAAACCAAGTCCGGGGATATGCAAGACCTCGTATGGTTCAAGTTTGACTGTAGACTTTTTATTGATAGGAGCATCATCTTGACTCACACGGTATTCGTAATACAACTTTTTATTCTCGTCTCGGTCAACAGTCATCCTGTCGGGCATAAGCGGATAAAGTCCGACTATTTCGTTTTTGCCGTTTCGGATTATCTGCGCATAGGCATTACCCCAAAGCAAGAGGTGTGTCATAAGCGTTTCACGAAATGCGAATGATGTCATTTCCGCATTCGGTTCATCGTGTAGTAAAAAATAAAGCGGATGATCTGTAGCTTTTTCCTTTCCGCCGTTTTCCGTATATCTGTATAAGTGCAGCGGCAAACTTGCGATCGCCTCCGACAATATACGAACACACGCATAGACCGTTGTAAGCTGCATAGCGGTTCGTTCGTTTACTCTCTGACCGCTTGTACTGTTTCCAAGCAAAAAGCTGTATACACTTCCCGCAGTTCTGTTCTGCGGCTTATCCCTTGAACGAAATAGTCCGCTGAAAATCCCCATAAATATCACGCTCCGTTTCTGTTATTGAAGGGGGTACTCATTTGTTACACCCTTTAAGTATCAAAACTCTTACATACTTTTAAGCCGAGTCGATAAAACAGCACCTTGGATCATTATCCTTGATATTTCTGTAATCAAAGGTGGTACGCATCTGATACACCCTTTAAGCATCAAACCTATATATTTCAATGAATGCCTTGTTTGCCGTTTTGATTGTCTTACTGTATGGTTTACAAAGGCCGCCCTGAATCAAGGCTCCCTTGTTCTATAATTTTTCAGGGATGAACGATTCGTTCACCCCTTTGATGTATTCTTTTCCGTCGTGAAATGCA
>JAFUUG010000603.1 GCA_017483905.1 Bacillota bacterium | reverse complement strand
TAGGTATTGAAAAATATTATCGTAACTCTTGCTGTCTAAATTTATGCCGTAAAACAATAATGCTTTTTTATCCCAAACCTGTGGGAAGATTTTAAATAAAAAACGGCGGTCATAATCTTACGCTTTATCGAAAAAGCCAATATCCGATTTAGCCTATCGGCATAGCCCCCAAAGGCTATGGCGAATAGGCGGTCAAAAATCGGATTAGATATGCCGCCGCTTGTATTTTACATTTTTTGTTCTGTTTGCTCCCAGACTTATGGGGCGAAAAATATTTTTGTGGGTCTATCTTGAATAAACATACCCTTAATATATTTGCTCTCGGAAATTCCCCAAACCTGTGGGGAAATTTAATCATATTTCCGTAACCTTTTTCAGACGGTAATTGTAACTCCTGTCGGTTTTGATGTTCAAGATGTACTCCCCGAAGTTACAACGCTCGTAAATTCTGCCGCCTGTGGCTTCGTCAATGTCAAGTATGTCGGATAAGGTGCGCTCGCTTGATATTATCGTGATGTATTTCTTGTTCAAATACCGATAATTCAGTATTTCATAGGCAAGTGCTATTTCCGCCGATGTCGGCTGCGGAACCGTTCCGTATTTGTCCTTGCCCTGCTTGAAAAAATCGTCTATGTAAAGCACATCAACATTCTTGTACTTGTCAAGAAGTTTGTTGTGTTCCTCGCTGTCCATTACGGTGCTTTTAAGCTGCTTGACCTCGTTTACCCAAAGCATATAAGAAACGCTCTTATGCTGCTTTAACAGTCTGCCGCATATTGCGGTGCAGATGTGGGTCTTGCCGCTGCCCGATTGTCCGCCTATGTAAAACCAATTTGTTTGATTTTCAAGGAATTTATAAGACAAGTTTTTGATTTTTATCTGCCATTGTTCGTTATCTTCGTAGCTGTCAAAGGTGTATTTTGTGATAATGCCGCCCAGACCGCTTGCCGCCAACTTCCGCAAGGTCTGTCTTGCTTTCATACACGAACAGTAGCAAGCAACAACGGAATAACTGCCGTACTGCTCAACAGGGCGGTAAATAAAGCCCGAATTATTGCACTTTTTACAGTTAAAACCGTCTTGCTCGTTCAGATTACCGCCCGTTTTGTTCAACTGCTCACAATGCTTTAAACAAGCCTTGTATTCGCTTTCAGACGGTCGTTCCGTATTCTTCGGTATGCTGTTCATTATGTTTTTCATTTGCTCCTGTAAAGGTGTCATTTCGTTTGCTCCTTTCGTACTGTTCAAGTGTGGTTATGCCGCTTTTGTCAAGGTTTTTCAATATGCCGATGATGTAGCTTAACTTCTTAACGCCCTTCTGTGCGGCTATGAGTATGCACTCCATAATCAGCTTATCTTCAAAGTGTTCAAGCAGTTCCGATATACGCTCGGTCTCCTCTTGCTTAATATCGCCCAAATATTTTTTATAAAAATCAACAACCAAACCTAAACTTTTTTCTTTGTTATTTTCTTTTTCTTTTTTTATATTTATATTATTATTTATAATACTATTATTATTTATATTTATATTATCTGTGTCATTCTTCTCGGGAACAATAGGTATTCTTCCCTCATTGTCTTGGGAACAATCGCTTTCTTCTTGGGAATGGTCGGGGATAATCAAATTTGCAACTGTTTCCGATTTTGATAATAACCAATACTTGCCGACTGCTCTCGGTTTCTTCTTAACACGCTCTTTTACTGCGTTTTGATACCGTTTTTGAATGTTGACGGAAGTTAAAACGCTGTACTTTGTGTAAATTTCTTTGTCGAAAAAATCACGTTCGATAAGAAATTCAAGGACTTTTCCGCTTTTTTCCCTGTCAATATTCAATTCGTCCCCGATTATATACTTAAAATCCTCGTCTATTCCCAAGAAATAACCGTTATCATAAATGCTGCATAAGATATACAAGTATATCGTGATACCGTCTGCACCGAAGTAGGCTTTAAGCACTTTTACTTTCCTATTTTGGAAAAGGTCTGTGTCAACGGAGAAAAACAACAGACCGTCTTTTATGTTTCTGCTCACATATAAATCTCCTTTCCTATAAAATAAATCTCGGAATTATCGGTATTTATCCCCGATTATTCAATAAAAAAAGACTACACTTGAAAATGCAGCCTTTGATTATAGTTATATTGCCGCTGCCTTTTTAGGCTCGCAAGGCGGCAGGTCTTTTAATTCGGTGTAAATGCCTTTTGCCTTGTCTGCGGCTCTTTCTTGCTCTTTTAAAGCATCTATTTGTGCCTTTTTCTTGGCTTTTGTCTTTTCGTAATATTCTTTTGCTTTGCCGTTAGCCTTTCGCCTTTGGTAGTTTGCACGAAGTCTTTGGCGTAAGATCTCCTTTTTTTCAAGTGCCTTTCTTTCTTCTTCCGTCAACTGCGTTTCCTGTGTTTCAAAGTTTGGCGGTATAAACTGACCAACAAAGTTAAAATATATTTCAACAGTCTGCGATGAAGAGGAACAACCCTTTATATCTCTTTCGTGTACAAGAACCTTGTCAACAAATTCATTCAGCATTGTTGTTGTCAATGTATCGAAGTTCTGATACTTTTCAACAAGTGCGTTATTCTGTTCGGCAGATCGCTAGGACTTATTGTATCGCTCTAAATCTTTATTGATAGTTTCGATTTCTGCGGAAACGCCCTTTTGCTCGGC
>JAFUUG010000050.1 GCA_017483905.1 Bacillota bacterium | reverse complement strand
GCAAATAAAGATGCAGGCTATATAACTACCACTTTCGGCGGCAATGCTGCGGTAGGTGTCGGGCTTTGCGGGGTAGTCGGTGCAAAAGGTATAGTAAATGCAAGCATTGCGGCTAAGTTTAACGCAGAGAGGCTTAATAATATTCCGGCGGCAAATTCGGGAGAGATCAAGGAAACCGAACCTTTGGAAGGATTTCTTTTCAAGTTTGGCGGAGGCTTTGGGATTGATCTTTTACTTTTTACTTTGGAATACACACCGACACTGCTTACTTACGGTGCAGGATGTTATAAAAAGGTTGCGGAAAATTCGGGAAGTATAATAGTGCTTTCGCAGGATGCCAATGCAGGTGTGAGAAAAGCTGTGGACAACGGTACATCCGATATGAGTTCTTTCGGAAATAATGTACAATTTATGTCGGGTAAAGACTATACCGTAAATACACTTCTCTCAAATGCAAGAGAGAGAACAAAACCCGATATAGAAACTCTTCCCGATGGAAGAAAAATGATAGTATTTCTCGGAAACGATGCGAATGCAGCCGAAAACAATAAATGTTGCCTTATGTATGCGATAGCGGATAAAAACGGAAATTGGGGAGCTGTCCAAAAGGTCGACGGAAACGGCACTAACGATATTCTTCCTCAAATAGTTACGTTTAAGGACAAAGCTGCTGTTGTATGGTCTGATTCAAACAAGGTATTTGACAAAGATGCCTTGCCAAGGGATATGCTCGGAAGCTTTGAAGTTGCTTACAGAGTGTTTGATTGCTCGACCGATACTTGGGGTGAAAAGACTGTTATCACGAATGACGGCTTTATGGATACCTGTGCAGGATTTGCGCTTAATGAGGATACAAACAAGCTTACATGCTTCTACCTAAAGAGAGATCTCCAAAAGGCGGAAACAGATCAAGAACTTGCCGACATCAATGCAACATACAGTACAATAGCATACAAGGAATATGATATCAATGCAAAAGTTTGGAATACAGATGAGATCTATCTTGATATCAAGCACGATAGGATAACAGATCCGCTTATCATAGATTTCAGTGCAAAAGCGGATAAGATCGACGAAAATAACTATATCTGGATGACGTATACCGTAGATGAGGATGAAAATCTCCAAACTTCGGAGGATAGGGAAGTTTATGCTATTCTCAGAAATGTTGACGGCGACACGAACGCTTACCCTATAAGGGTAACGAACAATGTATTTTCCGATTCCAATCCTGCGCTTACAAAATATAACGATGAAGTATATCTTTCGTGGCTGCAGGACGGAAAGATACTCAAAATGGCTGACCTTACGGGTATTATAAAGTTCCTGAAGGAAAACGGACACTTTGATGATTACTTTGAAAAAACGGAAAAAGGAATTTACAAGAAGTCAGCAGGAGAAATTGGTATATCTGCTGAAGAGTACAAAAAATCTGTTTTTGATTATCTTGCGAAAGAAAATCTTGCAGGCATAGAAAAGAACTTCCGAACGGAAGAATATATTGACAGATCTATCGGAAATTATCGTTTATACAGTGACAGTAACAATGGATTATATCTTTTTTGGACAGAGGCAGGATATACCACATCGGGAAAGGAACAGGATCCAAAGACTGCCGAGCTTTACGCAGCGATCTATGAAGAAGATGGTGGCTGGGGAAATTCGGTAAAGATAACAGATCTCGGGAAATATATAGATGAATTTGATATTGCGTTTGACGGAAACGACAGTATGTCTGCGGTATCAAATCTTTACAGCATAAATATTGCGGAAAGCGGAGAAATATCTTATTCGAGCAATGATCTTGTTGAAATTGATTTTGTAAAGAAAACATCGCTTTCTCCCGAGAAATTATCTGTAAACGGCATTATCCGTGCGGGAGAAACTGTGGAAATTTCCTTTGATGCGGTAAATAACGGTCTTAAATCTTCGGGTGCATATTCCGTTACGGCTGAATATGTAAGCGAAGGAAAGTCAGCCGTAATTTTCAGTAAAGATGAAGCTGCGGGGCTTCGTTCGGGTGAATGCATATCCTATAATTTTGCATTTGATATACCGAGTGATGTAAAAGACGGAGCCGTAAAAGTGACTGTCACAGACAATAATACGGGACAATCCGAGAGCATCACGGAAGATGTAAAGGCGGTTTCTTCCATAAAGGTCGAAAATGAAAATATTTACTTCGATGATGAAAGAAAACCTTGCATAAGTGTCAAAATATCCAACAATTCGGATACAGAAAGCGGAAACATCGTACTTTCAGCAAACCTTCCGACGGACATAACCAAGATATACGGCTCTTATGAGGTGGGAACGCTCAAGGGAGGCGAAAGCAGAGAGGTGATTTATACTCTTGAGGACTTCGATCCGAAAACCGATCTTGAAAGATTCGGCACAGCGAACATTACAAATAATTGCAGTGAGGATAATGTCAAGTTAAGTGACAATGTACTTAAATTATTTGCTCTTGATGCGGCAGAACTTGTTATAGAAAACGATACCGACACTATAAGTCTTGCAAAGGGTGAAGAATATATCATCAACGCAAGCGTTGTCCCTGCAAATATCGCAAACAGGACTGTAACATTTTCTACAGATAACGACAGAGTTGCTATTGTTACATCGGAGGGAAAAATTATTCCCGTAGGAAACGGAACTGCCGTTATCACAGTATCGCATACTTCTTCGGGACTTAAAAAGACAATCACCGTAAATGCTTCGGGGTTTGCCGAAGGTACTTCCGAATCGACAACAGAAGAAGCACATTCGGAAACTACGACCCAAAGCAGTACATGAGGTTCGGGCAGAAGCAGCGGAAACGGGAACTCTTCCTCAAAAGCTTCGGCAAAAGCAACCGAAAATGGCGATAAGGACGAAAGCACGAATGCTGCTTCAAATAAACCGATGGAAGAATATAACGGTTTTTCGGATGTAAAAGGCTTATGGTGTGAAAAAACGGTAAACGAACTCCGCAAAAAAGGTATCGTAAACGGCAGAACGGCAACACTTTTTGCCCCTAACGACAACCTCACAAGAGCCGAACTCGTTCAGTTCCTTGCAAACATGAAAGGTGTTGACCTTTCTACATACAAAAACAAAACAAGCAAATTTACAGATGTGAGCAAAAATGCTTGGTATTATGCGGCTGTTGCTTGGGCAG
>JAFUUG010000602.1 GCA_017483905.1 Bacillota bacterium | reverse complement strand
ATTTTTTACACCGCCTTTGTTATAGATTACTATATTTTTAGGCGGTGTGATATTAAATTTTATTTACAATTTATTCATGCGTTTGTCGTGGATAATTATTAATCATACAGAAGATATGGCTTTCTCTGTTCCATGAAAGATTTGATATCATCCTGCCATGATGCCTTGATTTCTTCTGCACTCTTTCCCGCAACTATCTGTTTACGAAGTTCATCCGAGCCGCTCAGAAGATCTATCCAGTAGCGTTCCCCTGCCATTGGATTGGCAAAGAAGTCCTTGTCGGGATTTTCCTTTGTAAAGTCACGATATGCTCCTATCAGATAGTCAAGGTTGATACCGTTCTCCCATATTTCCTCCATCGGTATTTCACGCAGACTCTTTCCGTTGCATTTTTCTCCCTCAAACGGAGGATAAGCAGCTCCCTCCATGCTTTTCGGTGTAAAAGAATAAGGATAGTCTTTTTCATTAAGATAAGGACTTCCGTATATTTCAAAAGGCATTTGTGTTCCTCTTCCCACCGAAACATAGGTGTTTTCAAAAAAGCAAGTCGAAGCATAGAGATATACAGCACGCATATCCTTGATATTTGGCGATGGCTTGCGTATCAGATTTGTTTTCATATCATGTGAATAGTTCCTGCATGGTATAACTGTAAGTTTGCAAGTATCCTTACCTGTTTCAAGCCACCCCTCGCCGTTTATCATCTTTGCAAGTTCTCCCCATGTCATTCCGTATACTATAGGTATCGGAAGCTGTCCTACGCCCGAGCGGTATTCCTCTTTCAGTATCGGACCGTCAACATAGAATCCGTTCGGATTCGGTCTGTCAAGGATCATAACTTCCTTACCGCCCGAAGCACAGGCATCCATCAGATAATACATGGATATATAGTAGGTATAATATCTAAGCCCCACATCCTGCATATCCACAACAAGAATATCAAATGTATCCATGCTTTCCTGTGACGGATAATGCGTATTGTTATGATATAGCGAAAGTATCGGTACGCCCGTCTTTTCATCTACCGAGTCATCAATACTTTCTCCTGCACTTGCAGTACCTCTGAAACCATGTTCGGGACTGAATATAGCAGTAACATTGATATCTCTCTCAATAAGTGCATCCAGTATATGCTCTCCGTAGGTTATCTCATTGCCGCTCTTATCAAGACCGAGCTGAACAAGGTCTGATCCTTCATAATCTTCCTCGTCTGAAATACTCGTCTTGTTTCCGACGATACCCGTATGGTTTGAAAACAGAGCAACACGCTTTCCTTTCAGTAATGGGATATATTCGTCAAACTGTTCATCTCCGAGAACGACCTTTTTTTCTTCTTCCGTATTTTTCAGGATATGAGCCGCATCCGCAGCTGTAAGTTTACCGTCGCCGTCAGCGTTCATCAGTGTAAAAGCCGCACCCTTATCATTAACTTTCTTTTCAAGTTCAGTCTCATATTTATCTCCGAGATTAACTTTCATCAGAACTTCCGCCGCATCACTGATGTCGACTCTCCCGTTTGCATTTGCATCACCGAAAACAAACCCGTTGATGCTGTCTGCTGCGTAAACAGGCAGAACCAAAGCAAAAGTAAGCAGAATCGCTGTAATTTTTTTACAAAAATTCATAAATGATCCACCTTTCCGTTGTTGTATTCAAGTGCATTACACAGAAGTAATTTTTCTTTTTGTTCGGTATCCGACGCACCGTTTCCCGACCATACGATGAAACAGTCAAAGCACCCGATTCACTAATGTAAACTGCACTATATGTTATTGTATCACAGAAACCTCACTTTTACAAGATAAAACTTGCCTTATTTCAGCTGTACTTTAAGCTCCGCAAGCGGCACGCCCTCTTTTCTCGACAGCACACCCTCCACCACATTCAGTGCATGGTCTGATGCCCTTTCAAGATTCGTCAGAAGATCAAGGAATACGATACTTGACTTTGCATCACATTCATTCTTTGAAAGTCTTTCAATATGAAGGCTTCTTAATTTTTCCTCAAGTTTGTCTATCTCTTTTTCATCCATCATTGTCTTGTTCATAGCGATAGGATCGCCCGTTTCAAGCGTTTTTATGGAATTTTCGACACATTCTATAGTGCAGCTTGATATCTCTTCTATCTCTTTCATTGCTGCATCGCTGAATGTCAGGCTTTCCGTATCCATAAACTGAGCAAGCTCAACTATATTCTCACAGTGATCGCCTATTCTCTCATAGTCGTTTACGGTATGAAAAAGCGAAGTTATTATCTCGTTTTCTTCCTCTGTTATATCCATATTACATAATTTAACGAGATATTGCGTTATGGACTGCTGTAAGCTGTCGATATGTGCCTCCCTTTTCAGCACCTTTTCGATATTTTCAATCTTTCTCTCTTCAAGAGCCTCTGTTGCAAGTTTCAGATTTTTTAAAGACATATTTCCGAGCCTTACTATTTCTTTTATGCAGTTTTCAATAGCAAAAGCAGGCGTTCCGAGTATACGGTAATCCAGATGACTTGGCTGTGCCTCGTCCTCGTCCGTCTCTTTTCCCCTTTTGCACATAAATTCCGAGATCCTCACAAGAGCCCCGCTGAAAGGATATAATATAGCGGTATTTGCAATATTGAATACCGTATGTGCAATACTTATCTGTGTGGCGGTTATTATGCTGTTTCCCACATCGACAAACACAAATTCAAGTGCTATATACGCAGCTATACTGAAGATCACACTTCCTATCACATTGAAAAGGAGGTGTATATAGGCTGCTCCCTTAGCCGTTTTCGATGCTCCTATGCTTGATAGCAGTGCCGTCACGCAAGTACCGATATTCTGACCCATTATGATATATATTGCCGAATTCCACGTTACAAGTCCCGATATGGCAAGCGACTGCAATATACCCACCGAAGCTGCACTTGACTGTATAAGAGCCGTTACCGCAGTACCTACAAGAAGTCCGAGAAACGGATTTCTGCCCATTTTTTCAAACATCTCTTTGATCACAGGCGAACCGCTCAGAGGCTCAACGCTTGACCCCATCAGACTTATTCCCATGAAAAGCAGACCGAATCCGACGACTATCTCTCCCGCAAGTTTCTTTTTCTGTCCTTTTGCAAATAACAGCATTGCCGCACCTATGCAGACCGCTATCGGTGCAATAAATTCGGGATCTAAAAATGTCGCCCATTCACGGCTTGAAACTATCCAGCTCGTTATCGTCGTTCCCACGTTTGCACCCATTATAATGCCTACCGACTGTGAGAGCGTCATAAGTCCCGCATTTACGAAACCCACGACCATTACCGTCGTGCTGCTGCTTGACTGCATTATAGCCGTTACGAACGCACCTATAAGCACGCCCGTAAATTTATTTTTCGTAAGTATTCCCAGTATCTTTTTAAGTTTGTTTCCCGCAGCCTTCTGAAGACCCGATGCCATTATGTGCATACCGTAAAGGAAAAGACCTATACCGCCTGCAAATCCCGTTAATATAGTAAGATAGTCCATTTTTTATCCTCCGCTCTCATCAGAACCGCTTCTTAAAAGTTGCTTCCGTTCCAGCCCCAATGCTCCGTTTCGCCGTATCTTACATATATTTTATTTTTTGCTATTCCGAGTATCGAATTGTATGATTCACATATCATTTCGGTAAGTTTTGTAAATTTTTCCTTTGAGCCTTGTCCGAGTATAGTAACTTCAAGCATAGCACAAGGAGTTTTTCCGTCGCCGCCGAAATAAAGACTGCATTCATCTTCGATATTTACCATAAGATAGGCTTCGCCCTTTCCGATAGCCTCCATAGCCTTTCCAAGCTCCGCTTTAAGCTGCTCTTTCTTTTCTTCGCTTACCTTTACATTCGTTTTGCTGTTAATAAATGGCATAAATTTTTACCTCCGTTAAATTATATTTTTATAAATAAAATTGTATTTCATTTTCATAGTATAAATCAGAATTTGTAGATTTCAGATTCGGTTTTTCTGACTAAATCAGTTTTCCATCTGATAATCTTATTCTTCTATCGACCCAACCACCCGGTGGATCCATTTCACAAGATACGATAATAGAATCACCCTCTATAGCATTTAACAGCACTCCATCGACTGCTATATCTTTACTTATCCATTTTTCGTTCATGTATGAGTCAAACGCAGTAATGTTATTACATCCTAAAACATATAAACTGTCATCTATGTTTTCAAAATTTCCAAAATACCCTGAAATTTCTTTATGTATCACTTTTAAGTCGAGCATATTAATTATATATACACCTTCATAATAATTTCCAATAACAAAATAATCATGAAAGAAAACAGCTTCCGAAAAACAATCAAACAAGCATACTTCAATTATCACATAAGGTTTATCATCTCGATATATATAATAACAATGACCGGAGCCAAGTACTATGCCTTTTATGTTCTCAAATTCTCCATTGTATGTTTCTTCACATCTATAAATCATATCGTTGCTCTCCATCTGATTTATTTATAAAATTATAAGTCTGCTGCGAAATCAGCATTTAGGGACGATTTAAGATATACTTAACATCAGGCTTCCAATTCTCTTTTATTTTGTCAAATCCCTGTTCCAAGATTGAAAGAGGGATACAGATAAGCTGCAAACAGGCTTCGATTATATCATCATCTTGACTGCTTATAACAAGCTCCTGTAATAATTCATATATTTCTTTTTCATAGGAAAGTGTGTTTTTATAATATGGATCTAAATAAAAGTCAAGGCAGAACAATAAGGACAGAATTTCAGAGGTATTATTATGAAACAGTATCCTTCTAATAGCGGGAATGCCGCTTTCAACAATCTTTTTATGTGAATCGTCATAATAAACTGTTGTCATTCTATATCTCCAGTATTTTCTTAGTATAAATTATAAATCAGAATTTATCAATGTCAAACCATCAAATCATCAACCTCAGTATCCTGCTCCTCATAGACAATGTTGATATTCTTAGCAAGATTTTTATGTGAAAGGATTGTAGGATAGTTCATATCATCAAAATCAAGTGAATTCCAGTCATAAGAATCTATATCAGGAATCTCAACTGTCCCGGTACAGAATGTTGTGATTCTGAAAAGCCAGTCACCACTGCTATTTTTTGTATTGATGAGTGCAGGCATTTCAAAGGTCACCCGAAGTATGCCATTGTACTCATGAAATTCGATGACATCAAATTCATCGGATTCTTGAATTTCTGCCCAAGCGATCTGTTCAACCCTCTCTCGTTTGATATATCCTATTTTGTGTAACGATTCTTTTATATGCGTGAAATCATGCTCCACATAATCACCGATAATATCCCATAGAAATGATTCGCCAATGACTTCCATAAGTTCCTCATTGCTACTAATTTTCATAATTGTTGTTCCTCTCTGTAGAATTGCATTCGTTTTATAGATGTATCATTTCCTATGACAGAATAAATCCCGATTTACATACTTAATTATTATCAAAACCCATATATGCTTCACTTTTTGCTCATATCCAAGTATTCACAAAATGTTCCTGTTATCTTGCCGAATTACGATGCGATTTAAAAGAATAGAACCAACCGGATTGAAACGGTTGTGACAATATTTCGTCAATATCGGTCTTATCCATGAACATATCAGCCTCATCGCTCCATTCATATTGAAAAAAAGCATCAGGATATTTTTTCATATACTCTGCGACGATTGCAAGTATCATATCCGAATTCATACTTTCGATTCCATATCTCTCATCGTCCCAGATAAAATCAAAAAACACTTCTCGATAGTATTCTTTTCCGTTGAGCGTAAAAATCGGATATTCCTCCCGATCGACCCATACTCGCACACCTTTATTGTGATCGCCTTTTGGATTCATGTAAATCGCATTGTCGCTTTCTATATTTATATCATACCCAAGAGAAGAGATCATTTCAAGAAATTCTTTGATACGTTCGTCTTCGGTTGATCCCGTCTTATAATTTCTGAGTATCTGAGCCGTTGAAGCCATATAGACCACCACCCTGCTATAAATCAGAATTTAGGCTTATAAAGGCACTTGGTATCTCTATCATAAACATAATCGGGAAGTTCGTCAGTATCTGTTACACTCCAATGAAACATTCTGCAAAAAAGCTGGGTAAAATTGTCGGTTCTCTTATCATATAGAGTTTCAGTTTCCATTAGTTGCCTTTTCAATTCTGAAATATCCTGTGTTTTTCCAATCAAGCGTGTATCATACTTATAATATTCAATCTCTAATACCATAAGTTATTTTACCTCCAAATCCCGATTTATATAAATATTTATTTTACAGCCGTTGTTGTTTGCATTGCAGTTGCCGCCTGTGTCTGTGCCGCTGTCGTAATCTGTGTCGTCACCGCCTCCGTTTTGCTGTTAATAAATGGCATAAATTTTTACCTCCGTTAAATTATATTTTTATAAATAAAATTGTATTTCATTTTCATAGTATAAATCAAAATTTGAATGCTACAGCAAGTTTTTTTCCACACAATATTCCAAATACACAGAAAATGCAACTTAAAACTATGTACAAACTACCTACTGCATATTGTTTACTGTCAAACAAATTAAATGCCTCAAGAGAGAATGTGGAAAATGTTGTAAAACCTCCGCATACACCGGTCTTCCAAAATAAAATCGTATTATTCGATATATCATCACGATTACTTGATACCCCAACAACAAAACCAATTAAAATAGCTCCGATTATATTGATTATAAACGTTAGAACAGGAAACTCCGCTTTTATCGGTATAAGCGTTATGGCATATCTTGCCATAGCCCCAACAGCACCACCAAATGCAACAAATATAAAATCCATTTAATCTCTCACCTAAATTCCGATTTATATAAATATTTATTTTACAGCCATTGTTGTTTGCATTGCAGTTGCCGCCTGTGTCGTCGCCGCCTCCGTTGTCTGCTCCGCTTCTTCTCCTCCGAGACTTCCCGTCACCATAGCGCCGCCGAGAGCATTGCTTGCGCTGTTTGCAAATGCAACATATCCACCCATAAGACCGTCAAATACAGCCCAGTCATCAACTATCAGCCAGCCGTCATCGCTATAGAACATTTTTATTTCAACATCTTTTGTCACCGTTTCATTATCTTCGGCTTCAAGTGTTTCCCTCATAGCATCATCAAATGCCTCATCTATGTCCTTTTCCTCGACACCGTTTGCATCTTCCGCTTTCAGCTTGTCAAAATACACCTGTAAAAATCTGTTCATTACCGCAGCCGTATCCGTATTTGTCATTTCATAAGTAACAGTTGCTCTTTTTTCATCTGTTGTTTCGACCTTTTTCAGCTTGTATTCAAGATTTTCCGATAAAATGTCAAATAGCCTCTTGCTGTTTTCATCGCCCGCAACGTATATCTGTGTAGCGTAATTTTCGCCCTGTACGAGCATAGCCGTCATATCGTCGTATCTTTTTTCTTTAAAAGCCGTTATGAATTCCTCCGCCTTGTTTTCGGGTTTTTCGCCTGCGCACCCCGATAGCAGCATTATTGCCACAATAGCCGAAATAAGCATAATGATCTTTATTTTTTTCATTATCTTTCCCCTTTCAATTTTTCCAAACAGCTTTATTATACCACATTTTTACTTTTCGTAAAGCATTCTTTGATTTTTTTCGATAAAAATTTTTTTCATTTTTTAAACTTCTTTTGTAACAATTATCTATATTTTTTATATTATATCATTATAGAAACATTCTTAAAGTTCCTCGGTTCTTCGGATGTTTCTATAGAAGAAAATTTTCAGAGCGTACCGGAGTGACGGAAACGACCAAAAATAAAATAATTATCCGGGAGGTATCCTTAAATGAGTGCTTTTGAATTTGACTGTAATGAAACAGCCGCTGTTTCTTCTGCAAATAACCGCCTTAAAGAAGAATGTATCATAGCCTTCAAGGTTTACGATTCATGCAGACAACAAAACTGTATCTGTATACAACACTCATTTTCCGAATATCTCTTCAATATCCGATATCGTCTTTTCAATATCCTCCTGCGTGTGTGCCGCCGAAACAAACATCGCTTCAAACTGGCTCGGTGCTGTATAATTACCTCTTTCCAGCATACCCGAAAAATACTGTGAATATCTTGCAGTGTCCGCTCTGAGTGCCGACTCATAGTCTTTAACTTCATTTTCACAAAAAAATATCGTTGAAAGTGAGCCTATACCGTTGACCCTTATTTTAACATTATTATCATCTGCCGCTTTTTTGATACCGTTTCTCAATTTTTCTCCGAGTTTTTCCAGTCTTTCGTATATACCTTTCTCTTGCGCCAGTATTTTGAGCTGTGTGATACCTGCCGCCATTGCAACGGGATTTCCGCTTAAAGTTCCTGCCTGATAAACATTTCCCACAGGTGCCACACATTTCATTATCTCACTTTTTCCACCGTAAGCTCCTACAGGCATACCGCCGCCGATTATTTTCCCGTAAGTGACAAGATCGGGCGTTATGCCGAATCTTCCCGCTGCCCCGTCTATCCCAAGGCGAAATCCCGTGATAACTTCGTCAAAAATAAGCAATGCCCCGTATTTTGTACATATATCTCTGAGTTTTTGCAAAAAATCCTTCTCGGGCAGTACAACACCCATATTTCCGGCAACAGGTTCTATTACAGCACAGGCGATCTCATCGGGATATTTTTCAAAGATACTTCTGACGGAATCAATATCATTGTATTTTGCCGTCAACGTATCCGCCGTACATTTTTCGGGAACGCCCGCGCTTCCGGGTATACCCTGCGTAAGCACACCCGACCCCGCCTTTACAAGCAGCATATCCGAGTGACCGTGATAGCAGCCGTCAAATTTTATTATCTTATCTCTTCCCGTAAACCCTCTTGCAAGGCGAACCGCACTCATTACCGCCTCTGTTCCGCTGTTTACCATTCGTACCTGTTCGCAGCACGGCACAAGAGATGCGATAAGCTCCGCCATTTCAACTTCCGCCCGTGTCGAAGCACCGTAACTCATTCCCTTTTCAAGCTGTTTTTTTACTTCTTCAACGATCCTCTCATCATTGTGACCCAGTATCATAGGACCCCATGAACATACATAGTCGATGTATCCGTTTCCGTCAACATCATATATGTATGCACCTTTTGCCTTCTCTATAAACCTCGGTATCTCATTTACCGCACCAAAGGCACGCACAGGCGAATTAACACCTCCCGGCATTACCTTTACCGCACGTTTTCTGAGTTCTTCCGATATTTTCGTTTTCATCACAGTTCACCCGCCTTTACATATTCCGCTATCTCAGGTGCAAAATATGTTATCAGCATATCCGCTCCTGCACGGAAAATACACAGCGTACTTTCTTTTATGATACGCTTTTCATCAATATATCCCTTTTCCGCAGCCGCCTTTATCATTGAATATTCTCCGCTCACGCTGTATGCGGCAACGGGACGGTCGCTTATCTCCTTTGCGCGGTATAATATATCGAGATAAGCAAGCGCAGGTTTTACCATAAGAATATCCGCCCCCTCGTCAATATCAAGACATATCTCTCTTATAGCTTCATCACCGTTTGCGGGATCCATCTGATATGAACTTCTGTCCCCGAATGACGGTGCCGAGCCTGCCGCTTCACGAAAAGGGCCGTAAAATGCCGACGCATATTTTGCGGAATATGCCATGATAAGCGTATTCTCAAATCCGTTTTCATCAAGTTTCTCCCTTATATAGCCTATTCTTCCGTCCATCATATCCGACGGTGCCACCATGTCCGCTCCTGCACGGGCATGAGAAAGTGCCGTCTTTGCAAGCACTTCAAGCGTCTTGTCATTATGCACGTCATTATTTTCAAGTATTCCGCAGTGACCGTGAGAAGTATACTCGCACATACATACATCGGTCAGCACCACAATGTTCGGATAATTTTTCTTTATATATCTTACAGCCCTCTGAACAGCACCGTTTTCATCCCATGCCGAGCTTCCGCATTCATCCTTGTGTTTCGGTATTCCAAAAAGAAGCACGCCGCCTATATTAAGTTCCGTAAGTTTTGATAGTATCTCATCAAGCATATCCACACTGTATCTGAACTGACCTTTCATCGCCTCTAT
>JAFUUG010000601.1 GCA_017483905.1 Bacillota bacterium | reverse complement strand
GATGGCAATGAGTGAATATAAACACGGAAGCAAGACGAACGAATACATAGCCTATTGCAACAAAGCATACGATATTGCGGAGAAAGTAGTTGAAAAATATCCAAAAGAGGCTGAAAAAGCATGGAAAATGGCAACGACTTACGAACCTGTTATAATATGACTAAGCGAGAAAACCTTGCTTGTAAGGCGGTTTTTGAGTTTAGTCCAATCCATTATGCCAAACAAATAAATATTTCAACAATAAATATTTGCGCGGCGAAGAATATTCCGAGTTATCAAGTATCAGCTTGAGTATCTCGGAATATTTTTCAAAATCAATTTAAAAAATTGAATAACAAAACCATTTCGGGCAACTTTAATTTTAAAAAGCTGCCCTTTTTGTATTTAAAAATTGCAATCGTAAGATGTTTAAAGCAAAAAAACTTATGAAGACTCTTTCCCAAGATTATATGAATATGTTTTTTTATGAATAAAAGCTTTTTCACAATTTTGGGAAAAAGTACGGGCAACAAACAAGTTTTGTTTTATTAAGCTATTATTTATCTTCAAAAAATATGACCGTAGTAACGCACTTGAAATATAATCACCAATAAATATTGGTATCACAAAAATGTGAATCCAATAATCCTTGCACTGTAATCACAGACTATCAGCTCACCGTCCATATTCAGTATTATAGACATTAGCTTTTGAGAATGTGCGAATATGATTTGCGAATGATAGGACTTTCGGATATTTTTGACCGAAAGTACAGTAGCAAACCAACAACAGATCATTAAATGATAATTACATAATTGGCAATAAATTTTATACAGTAAATAATATTCCGAGTTATAAACTATTAGCTTGAAACAAACTTTTGCTCATTTTTGAGCAAAAGTACAAGTAGTTTTAATTTTAGAAAGTTGTATTTTTTAATTGCGATCGTAACAAGGTGCTATAACCAAAAATAGCCTATAAAGCCTTATTTTCTAAATTGTATAAATATGTTTTTATAAAAAACTTTTTCACATTTTCGGGAAAAAGTATGTGTAACATTGCAGTTTTTTACTCATTTTTGAGTAAAAGAACAGGTAACTTTAATTTTACAAATCTATTTTTGTTTTCAAAAAATTACGATAGCAGTAAAGCACTCAAAACAATAATAGCTTACAAGGAGCTGTTTAAGTGTATGTGTGATTATGGTTTTTATTGTATTTCAACCCGCTCATTTTTGAGCAAGTTCGATTATAAATCAACAATTATGTACAGAAATGTACAAAATCTCAATAAAAAGTAAAATAAAGGTAAAAAAATAAATATCAAAACTATCAAGGACAGCTTTTATCAACAAAGCTGTCTTTTTTTATACCCAAAAAGGAGGAATTTTTATGTCAATACACAGAGTCAACAAAACGGGAAATTTTACAACAATGTCCAATCATCATTTACAAAACAAAAATCTTTCTGCAAAAGCTATAGGGATATTCTCGGTCATACTTGCACTTCCCGATGATTGGGAGTTTTCATTAGCAGGACTTTCAACAATACTAAAAGACGGAATAACATCGATCAGAAGTGCCGTATCGGAACTTGAAGCCGAAGGCTATATAGTTCGCAGAAAAATACGCTGCGAAAACGGAAGATTCGATAAGACCGTATATGATATTTATGAAATGCCGCTTGCTTCACAAAAAGAAAATGAAGTATGTGCAAAAGAAAATAACATCCATTCTGATAATAGCGAAAACATTGAAACAGTTACAAAATCCGATTACGGTAATTTTGACAGCACATCTGACAGTTGCAAGGCAAGCAATAATATTCAGGCAAATTCGGCAAATGCAAAAGAAAATTGTTCTTTACCACAAGCGGATTTTCCCAAAACGGACAATCCCATATCGGAAACCCTCACGCAATTAAATACTAATAAACAAAATACTAATATACAAAATATATCATATCCTATCTATCAATCTATCTCTGTGGATAGGACGGATGGATCGGACAGACCGTTTATTAACAACACAGAAAACAATACAGATCTGCCTACGGTATCCGATTACGAAAAATACAAGCAAATCATAAAAGACAATATTTCATATAACGATTTTCTGATAACCAAGAAATCCTACGAGCTTGAGTCTATTGACGAAATCGTAGCCATTATGACCGAAGTAGTTGCCATAAATAACAGCCCTATGCGTATAAACGGTAGTATGGTATCTGCTGAAGTGGTAAAAAATCAATTTCTGAAAATCAAATATGATGATATTGAATACATACTCTCGGTTATGGCTGACAATACCGCCGAAATACGGAATATTCGTGCATATCTGATAACAACGATATACAATGCGAAATTTACGATCAACAGCTATTATCAAGCAAAAGTAAATCACGATTTGTATGCCGCAAAATGATTAAACAATACTCCTCTCATAAAACACTTTTAATTATTGTAACAGGCTTTTATGTTTTTCGACAAGACGAAAACCGCATTTTCCGTTCATAAAGCTGAAAACTTTACGAACCATATTTCTACCTATTCAATAGTAACATTTATGTCGAATGGTGTCAATAAAGATATGAATTTATGCTGAAAATCGAAAAATAATTATACGAATATGTCGAAAATATCGGTTACGAAAATGATAAAAAGTTTATTTGCCGTCAAAAGTATGGTACGAATTTGAGAGGAGCGTGGAGAAAATGTCAAGAAAAGGAGTAAACATTTACAAGCGAAAAGACGGAAGATGGGAGGGCAGATACAAAAGCGGCTGCTCTCAAAATGGAAAAGCAATATATAAATCGGTGTATGCACAGACTTATAACGATTGCAAGAACAAGCTGATACTTATAAAAAACGAGCTTAACAAGGGAATTAGGAACAATAAAGTCACTTTGACGGTAAAAAATCTTTTTGATGAATGGCTTGAACATATAGCCATAACCGCAAAAAGCTCGACGGTAAACACATATCGGATAATAGCAGAAAATCATATTTTGCCCTTAATGTGCGATATTCCTTTATATAAGGTTTCATCATCATTTTTGAGCGAAATTGTGAAAAACAAATTGAATAACGGAAGATTAGACGGAAAAGGCGGTTTATCGGCAAAGACGGTACAAAATATCGTTTGTGTGCTGAAAGCCGTTTTTTCTTTTGCCGAGAAAGTACACAATATGCGTAGCCCTGCGGATGTTGTGCCGTTTCCAAAGTGCGAGAAAAAAGATATAGAGGTACTCACCGATGAAGAAGTAAGCACGATAAGAGAATACTGCGAGAACAAGGAAGATTATTTCTCGGTTATGTATGAATTATGCCTTGCGACAGGCATAAGGATAGGAGAATTATGTGCTTTGCAAGTATCGGATATTGATTTTGAAAACGGAATCCTCACCGTACAAAAGACCGTTCAAAGAGTAAAGAACAATGATATATCGGTATCGGGAAATACCAAAGTTATCATTACTTCGCCTAAAACAAAGTCGTCAATGCGGAAGATACCACTTCCAAAAAAACTTGTAGAGAGCATAAAAGCCTATATCTCCGCACATAATAAGGCAGACGGCGATTTTATTTTTTCGGCGGCAGATAACAAGCCGCTCGATGTGCGTACCGTTCAAAAGAAATTTACCGTCATTCTGAAAAGGTGCGGAGTGCGTAAAGTCAAGTTTCACATACTCCGTCACACATTCGCTACAAAATGGGCAAATGCCAATTTTGATGTAAAGAGCCTTAGTGAGATACTCGGTCATTCAAGTATAAATACCACATTGTCGCTTTATGTTCACCCGTCGGTAGAATCAAAGCGTAAATTTATAGACAGCCTTTACGCTGCTTAAAAAGATTTAGACCGTCAAAAATCTTGTAGTTGAAATTCATTTTAAGCCTGTTAAATCAATATTTCTTGTCGCAATTCGTAAAGTTTTCAGCTTTACGAACTAATCATAATTCAAATCTCAAATACATACCCATTAAATATTTTATACCAAACACAAAACAGATACAAATAAAAATCTTATAAAATGGCGGTGAGCAAGTGGACAGAGAAGAAATGAGAAAAAAGACTTGCTGCTTTACTGGACACAGGCACATACCAGTAAATCAGTTAGAAGAGATAAAATCACGCCTTAGATCTGTCATAAAAAATCTTATCTCGGAGGGGATAATATATTTCGGTGCAGGCGGAGCATTGGGCTTTGATTATGAAAAGTCCCAAGTTATGTAAAGTAAAACAGGATTTCACTCAAGAACACTTAAGCAAAATCCCAATTACTTTACATAAAAATTATGTTAAGCTTTTGCCGAAAGAGCTAAGCCATTCCATCAATGGTGCGTCCGTAGTCCATGAAGGGACTTCCGTAGAGGCAATGTGAGCCACCTTTTCAAGTGCTGCTCTTTTCATGTTTAAATTCGCTTTTGCATAGATCTCTGTTGTGGATACATCGGAGTGACCGAGTATATCTCGAATATAAACCACGTTGACTCCGGCTTCAAGTAAATGCATGGCTTTTGAATGTCTGAGCACATGAGGTGTTACATTTTCGGGAAAATTATTGTCGATTTTTCTTGCCAAATCAACATATTTTTTAAGAATATAGGATATCCCTGCCCTTGTCAGTTTTTCGTTCCGATGATTTGAGAAAAGCGGATATTGCATTTTTTGCGGTTCATTCAATCTATTTTCTTTGAGGTATTGTTCAATAACCGCAACAGTATTGGACATCAGCGGAACCGCACGCATTTTTCTTCCTTTTCCTAATAAAGTCACCTGTGCAGGTGGTTCTAAACGTACCGAGGAAACTGTAAGATCAGCTATCTCCTGCACTCTCGCTCCGGTATCGTACAGCAGAAGCAATAAGGCAAGATCACATCGTCCTGTTTTTTTGTTC
>JAFUUG010000600.1 GCA_017483905.1 Bacillota bacterium | reverse complement strand
CGAAAATTCGATCACTTTCAGGATACCGTCACTAAGTACAGCACTTTTTTTACTTCCGGATATAACAAGTCTGTCCTCACTCATTCCCTCCGCAGTTGATATTATAAAGCTCCCTGTCGTATTGTTCTCATATCTCATAAATATGCTTGCTTCATCTTCGACATCAAAATCATTATATTTACCCGTCATAATAAGGGCCTGTATTTCTTTCGGCAATCCAAAAAGCCACTGCCACATATCAAGAATATGCTGACCCTGATTAATAAGCGCACCGCCGCCTTCACCCTCAATCGAGCTTCTCCATGGACTGCTTTTATGATAAGCATTCGTTCTGAAATACCTCGTACATACCATCATAATACGATGAATAGCACCAAATTCTCCTTTTTTTATCATTTCTTTTACTTTAATATAATCGGAACGAAGTCTTTGATGAAACATAAGCCCGTAAACAAGCTTTTTTTCTTCCGCAGCCTTATACATTCTGACTGCATCTTTTGCGTATATCCCCGCAGGCTTGTCACACATAACGTGTTTTCCGATTTCAAATGCCCCAAGTGCAAGTTCAGGATGAGTCTTATGAGGAGTAGCAATTATCACAGCATCAAAATCGTTCCCGTTTGAGTACAGTTCTTCAACGCTTCTGTATATTTTCGCATCTGCAAATGTTTTACCCCACTCAAATGATGATTCGCTTTTGCAAACCATAGCGGAAAGTTTCATTCCCACAACCTCACCGTCTGCTAGCATCTTTGCATATTTCTTTCCCATGCTGCCTGTTCCTATCAATGCTGTTCTGATCTCTTTTTTCATAAAGTTACTCCTTTTATTTGACTTCCATCGCTTTTCCCTCTAATGCGTGTACCGCTTGTACGATAAATTCCTGATTCAAAGCTGTCTTTCCTGCCGCCTTTGCTGCATTTAAAACAGCTCCGCTTATAAAATCCACTTCTGTTTTTCTTCCGTTCTTAATATCGGAATATATGCTCGTATAACCTCCCGGAGCATTTTTCAGATGCTTATATATTCTTTCTGTCTGCTGCAAAACATCAAAATTATAACCGCACGATCCGGCAGCTTCACATATCTCATAAATAAGTTTCTTGCATAATTCCCATGCAAATTCGTTCTCGGCAATAAATCCCTGATTAACCTGCAAAACACCCGAAAGCACGCTTGAAGAAGCATTTATCATAAGTTTATTCCATATCATTTTATATATATCATCGCTGAATACACACGGAAATCCCGATTTTTCAAACAGATCACAAATTAAATTTTTATTTTCAAAATTTTTATCAACAGAACCTATTGCTGTTTCTCCAAGTCCGCTATTTACAATTGTATGGAAATTTTCTCTGTAACTCCCCTGCTGTGTCGTTCCTATCAGAATGTGACTTTTATCTGTAAATTTTTCAAGCACCTTATCATGCCCTGCACCGTTTTGCAGAGTAAGTAAAACAGTTTTCTCTCCAATGATTTCGGGATTCTCCGCAATTGCACTTTCCGTGAGATATGCCTTTGTAAAAAGTATCACAACATCAACGATCTCATTATATTTTCCATTGAGAAACGCTTTCACATTATATTTCTTTTCATTGCCGGCTCTTTTTACCGTTACACCGTTAGCATTTATTTCATCTATGTGTTTTTCATTGTTTCCGATCAGCACCACATTGGCATTTTCAGAAAGTTTTGCACCATAAAGAAGTCCCATAGCTCCCGGTCCTATCACCGCTATTTTCATAAAAGTACCCCCATTTTATAACAACGAACAGTTCCTTAAGTATAGCCGACCGCATATAAATACAGGCAGTTACTTTGCAATATGCAGTCGTCATACTCATAAACCTAAATCTTTTGCTTTATGGCAGATTAACAAACATCTCTGCTCTCTCAGGATCGTAATGAGGCATAGAATTTCCTCTTCCTCTGTCAAGCTTTTCTATTCTTTTCATATCTTCATCCGAAAGTTCAAAATCAAATACCTCCAGATTTTCTTTCATCCTTTCTATATGAGTAGTTTTAGGTATTACTACCACATCATTCTGAAGCAGAAATCTTAAAGATACCTGTGCAATACTCTTTCCGTATTTTTCACCTATCTCCTTTAAAACAGGCTCGTCAAAGAAATTGTTTCTTCCCTGTGCAAGAGGACCCCATGATTCGATTTGAGTATTATACTTCTTTGCATATTCCCTTGCTGTCTTTCTCTGATAGTAAGGATGAAGTTCTATCTGATTCACCATAGGCTGTATCTCGCAGAATTTTGAAATGTCTATAAATCTGTCAACATAAAAATTCGATACTCCTATCGCACGCACTTTTCCCTCTCTGTAAGCCTCTTCCATCGCACGATAAGTTCCGTAATAGTCATTGAACGGCTGATGTACAAGGAGAAGATCTATATAATCTGTTCTCAATTTTTTCATTGATTCTTCTATAGAAGCCTTTGCCTTTTCATAGCCTCCGTTTGTTATCCATATCTTCGTTGTAATAAAAAGTTCATCTCTCGCAATACCGCATTCAGCGACTGCATCACCGACACCCTCTTCATTTTTATACGTCTGTGCCGAATCAATAGATCTGTACCCGACAGATATTGCATCAAGCACACATTTCTTTGCATCCTCAGGCGGCACAAGATACACACCGTATCCGACTTTCGGCATTTTTACTCCATTATTCAGTGTCACATATTCCATTATAGAATACCTCCTTGTATTTTCATAGTATGACATTCATCTGTTTATCTTCAAATTTATTATAAATAAAAAAACGAAAGTTTTCATTAAACAGTATGCCGTTATTAACGATAAAACTTATATATCTTGCTATAACTATTGCCAATGAGCTTTAAACTCAAAAAAAGACCTCCGCATAATTTGCTTCGGTCTTTCTGTCATTCTCAGCTTGCTTTTAATTCCAATCTCAATCTGTCTGCTATCAGTGCAATAAATTCAGAATTAGTCGGCTTACCCTTGTGATTATTTATCGTATACCCGAACAATGTATCTATCGCATCGACCTGTCCCCTGCTCCATGCGACTTCTATAGCGTGTCTTATCGCTCTTTCAACTCTGCTCGGTGTCGTATTGCATTTCTTTGCTATCGAAGGATAAAGTTCCTTTGTAATATAATTAAGCACATCAATATCACTTATAGCCATCAGTATCGCCTCTCTCATATAATGATATCCTCTGATATGAGCAGGTACACCAATATCGTGAAGAATATTTGTCACTTTTGTTTCGAGGTCTATCCGTGAGCTTTTGCTGTCGTATTTTATGTTCATTTCTTCTTTCGCTATAGGTTCTTTAAGCTGACGTATCCTTGCCACGAGAAGTTCCATATCAAAGGGCTTGGCAATATAATATTTTGCTCCGAGACTGAATGCCTTAAGTGTTACCTGTTCCTGCGTTATAGCAGTAAGCATGATACACATAGTATCTACGGGCTTGTCCAGTTTACTTAATTTTTCAAGCACACCTATCCCGTCAAGCCTTGGCATTATCCCATCTATCAGTGCAATGTCGGGTTTTACGGAAACGATCTTTTCATAGGCTTCTTCCCCATCCAAAGCTATATCAACTATTTCCATATCCGGCTGTTTTTCGAGGTAATTCTTTATCACATCACAAAAATCCCTGTTATCATCGGCAATTAAAACTTTCATCTTCTCATTCATTATCATTTCCTCCGAATTAATTATAAATTTTATTTTCAGCAAAAATATTTACAACAATTTTTGCTTTATTTGTAAATATTTTCCATTTCAATAACATTATAATACAAAAGAGAAAATAAATCAAGAGTTATTTTTTAATTTTTACCAACTTTTCCATTTATTGCCAGCGAAGCATTGCTGTATCTTCTGTCGTTCGATACATCTTTCCCGAACCATTCAGGCGGCTGAAACACTAAAGCTTCTTCCATTGAAGAAAATTCAACTTCCACCGTCATAAATCCCTCAAGAAAATCCTCATATATATCCAGTTCCGCCTTTAATCCTTTTTCTATCGGTATTATATATCTTTTTTTGACTATTTTATTGCTTTCCACTTTTTTCCATAATCTTGCAAATTGTTCCTCGTCAAGTTCATACTCAAATTCCGTTTTCTTTATAAGTCCTTTCCCTTTAAATGTAAATATATACCTGTCATTATCCTTTCTGAGTCTCATCGTCGGATTTGTTGCGATGTACCCCTGATAAATATTATGTACCTCATAATCATCAAGTTCAAAGGGTACATTTTTCACAAGAAATTTTCTCTCTATCTCTGTATTGTTTATATTTGCCATTTCGACCATCTCCATTGATTTTTTCATAATTATATCACCTTATCGGCATATCTTCAAGTTATACTTTCCATATCCGTATTTTACAAATTCAATAATTTTAAATTTTTTATTAATTTTTTAAAATAATAAGGAAATTTTCTTCAATATATGTTATAATTATTACAAATTCATTTCAATGCTATATTATATGGAGGTATTTACTATGAAAAAAGCGGTTATATTTTTAGCAGATGGTTTTGAAGAAATAGAAGCTCTTACCGTTGTTGACGTATTAAGACGAGGAAATATTGATGTAAAAACAGTCTCAATAATGTCATCGCTTCATGTTACAGGTGCTCATGACATAAAAGTAATTGCGGATATGCTTTTTGATGATGAATATATAGAAACAGCCGATATGGTGATACTTCCCGGAGGCGGCGTCGGTACGGAAAACCTCCGAAACAGTGAAGAAGTTATCGGTACCGTACAGAATTTTTACAGCAATGGAAAATATGTAGCCGCTATATGTGCAGCACCGTCTGTACTCGGACTTATGGGAATACTTGACGGACTTACAGCCGTATGTTATCCGGGTTTTGAATTAAAGCTTGTGGGAGCTACCATCGGAAAAGACAATGTAGTTATAGATAATAATATCATAACATCTAAAGGTCCGGGAACAGCAAGCGAATTTGCACTCACCCTTTTATCTCTCCTTGCCGATGTTTCCGTAGCCGATACAGTAAAAAAAGGTATGCTCTTATAAAATTATCTGAGCAAACACAGCAGGCAGATCTTCCCCGGGTATACGCTCACAGTCTATGAATGAAAATGCAGCATCTACTTTTGACTTTTCGATCTTGTATATGTATGATATTTCCCTTGAAGAATACATATCCGGAGAGCCGCATTCGATTTCTCTTTTTATCATAGCACATATTTCGTTGTCCGTTTTGGATATGACTTCTATTATGTTTTGCTTTCCGATACTTGTGTGAGCTGTGTTATCGAGTATTTTTGCTATATCTTCTTTCTTTGCCCCGATTATTTCGGCAAATTCACCCGGAGTTATCTCGCGGCCGCTTTTCAGTATTACATCAAGATTTTTTATTACAGGTTCGATCTCCTCTACATAGAGATCCAAAAAACTTTTTTCCGATTTATGTATTTTTTTCATTTTTTCATCTCCGTATGAAAATAATTAAAGTCGTGTGCATAAGGAATACAGCCGCTTTGTAGCATACAGTCGGCATGAGTAAACGCATAAGGTAAAAGACATTTTACTGTATATAATTATATTATAGCTGATTGCACACCCTCTTTCCAGTTGAAATAGTTGGAAGTAAAGGATAATGATCATGAATAAATTACAAAAATATTTTGCATATCGTCAGAGTCTTATAGACCAGTATATCAAAGGCGATATGACCAAATCAGAATATCTCAGGGAAAATTTCAATGCTGTTCTTTCTCTTGATATCAAGCCTTTCAATAATATAGATACGGTAGATAAAGGACTTTTCAATTATCAATATTATAATGCTATGGCAAAAGATGCAAAGATGCAGCGACATCACTGCTGTGACAGAGAAAAACTGTTTCTTCTTGATGAAAAAGTCGATTATTACTATTCAAAAAAGGACAAAGCAACGCTTAAAGTCCTTGAACTTCTTGATTATCGTAATGTTGAAGCATACTATATAAAAACAAAATCAAAATATCTTCATGGTAAGCTTTTTGAGCTGACACTTGAAAATAATTATATGATACTTCATTCAACCAATACTCTTATCCTGAACAGACTTATCGAAGAGAGGGTCTTTCTTCCCGAAGTTCGTGTAAGTCTTATAGACGGATATATAAATCAAAGATATTGAGCAAATGTAGGTGATTCTATTGAATAAAAAAAAATTTATAATTGTAAGTGTTCTGTTTTTTATTGCTCTTATCGGCACAGTGACCATATTGTTCGCTCTTTATTTCTCATCTCAGAATAAACAGCTGACATATATCACAAAACTGATAATCTCTGAAGATGCAGCTTCAAATTCCCGTGAGATAAAAAATAATCTTGAATTAAAGGTAAATTCCCTGCGTTCAATATCAGATATTATCTCTTCTTCTGATATGGATCTTTTTTCCGCACCAAAAACGCTCAGTGAATACCGCAAAATAATAAATTCCGAGCGTTTGGTCTATGTCGATAAAGACGGAAATTCCATTGATGATACGGGAAAACCGGAAAACTACTCTTCATCTGAGATTTTCACAGATGCTATCAACGGCGACATTATAATAAACTCGGATAAAAAAGATACCTTTATATTTTCGCTGCCTGTTTCCTATGGAGGCGAAATAATCGGTGTGATCATTTCATATTCCGATAAAGATGACTTTTTCCCGGATGATTATAATATGGCTCAATCCCGTTTTATCATAACAGAAAAAGGAAATATTATCGCAAAACACGATCCTTCCGATAAAACCTTTACAGATGATAACGTTTTCAATAATTTCACTCCAGAAACAATATCTTCTGTAGATTTTAATGATTTTAAACAAAATATAGACAGCGGACGATCCGGCATAGTTAAATATCATTCGGCAAATGAAGATTATTACCTCTTATACGAACCTATCGGTTTTGATAACTGGTATCTTGTCACTTCAATTACCAATGAAGAAGTTTTTTCCATAACAAAGTCTACCGTATCCACCGCATTTACATTTTCTTTCTGTATTATTTTGATATTCCTTGCCATTGCCACTTTTGAGGTATACTCAAATTATTATCACAGAAAGGTCGTTTTACAATTAAATAATGCAATATCCGTAGAAGATGCAAAATATAACACTGTATCATCATTTTCCGATGATATTATCTTTGAATACAATATAAATACCAATAAAATAAATTATTTGGGCAAAAATAAAAATTCATATATGGAACTTCTGGAGAATTCTTCCAAAGAAGGTCTTGAAAAATTCATAGATATAATCCATGATAACGATAAAGAAGCTGTATTAAACGCTTTTGATGCCGTTTTGTCCGATAAAAAAAGTGAAAGTATAGATTATAAAGTCATAACAAATGATAATAAATATAAATGGTATAAATTGAGCCTTAAAAAATATACAAAAGATGATATACTCGGAAAAATCAAAAATATCGATCTTTTAAAACGTGATTACGGTACTCTTCCTATACGGGCAGCCTATGACCCTCTTACCAAATTATATAATAAGGAAACTGCCGTTGAGCTTATAAAATGGTATCTTGCCACAAAGGAAGACGACAAGCTTTCCGCCCTGCTTCTGATAGATATAGATGATTTCAAAAATATAAATGCCTCAAAAGGTCATCTTTTAGGTGACTCCATACTTATCGAATTATCCAAATTCTTCAAAAAAGAATTTCGTTCATCCGACATAGTTTCAAGAATAGGCGGAGATGAATTCATGATATTTGTAAAAGGTATAGGGACAGTTGAAAATGCAAGAAGAAAAGCAAAAGCCGTTAATTCCATATTTGAGAAATGTATGTTTGAAACAGGTCAGAATGTCAATATCTCCGGCAGCATAGGACTTGTATTTTATCCTCTTGACGGCTTAAAATACGAAGAACTCTATGATAAAGCAGCTTCCGCTCTTAAAAAAGCAAAAACTAAGGGCAAAAACAGATATGTGATTTACGGAAACGATTTCGAGGAGGAGATCCATAAAGAAGAACAGCCTGTACCTGCTGCAAAGCTGAACGACTCCCTCAATCCTCCTCTTTCATCTGAAATATTCAATATGCTTTACTTTGCAAGTTCAGCCAAACATGTAATGCCTCAGATATTACAGCTTATTGCATCTGTACTCAATGTCGATCGTGCATATATAGTTGTCGGACATATTGAAAAACCGGAATCTATATATTTTTATGCCTACGAAAGACCAAACATTCCATCATGTGGAAATTTTCTTGAAGAATGTATAGACAGAGATTATTGTATGCTTGATTATAAAAACACAAATTATTTTTATTGCAGCAAAGGTAATTTCCCTGTTGATTTCAGTGAAATGTTTGACGAACTTAATATCAAAGCCCTCATAAATACATATATATATGACAGCGATGAATTTATGGGCATACTCGGTGTTGATGACTGCAAAAAGAAACGATACTGGAATAAAGATGAATTGGATTCTCTTTCTCTGATAGCAAAGATAATCTCTGTATTCCTGTATCGAAAACCGATAAAAAAACTTTGATGAACGTCAATTAAGGGGGGTGTTTCACACCCCCTAATTTATATTTTCTCAGTATCTTAAAAACTCATCGGCAGATATCAGATATAGCCCGTATTCACTGACTTCTTTTCCGGTGCTTTTCTCAAGTGCTTTTTTGTATATTTTAAGCTGAACCTCATATCGTTTCAGAATATCTTCCCTGCTTGATTTTTTAACGGAATCCGTTTTGTAATCCACCAGTATGATCTTTCCCTTTTCCTCAAAATACAGATCTATTATACCGTTTACAAGTATTCCTTTTTTGCTGTCTTTATACTTTTCATCACTATATACCTCATAAGGACTTAAAGAAATAACAAACGGAGTTTCCTTATATACTTTTTTCGTATTCCTTATCCTCTGCCCTATTTCCGATGAAATAAATCTGTATATCTTCCTTTCATCTACTTTATCAGCCGTTTCTTTCACTATTTTTTCTTCTGCCAATATTCTTTCTTTTTCTCTCTTAACGTCTTCTATACTGTTGATAACAGAAAAATCAATAAATTCAAGCACCTCATGATAAGCAGTACCATAGCCGACCGCAGCCTGAGAACTCTCCTTTGCATCGGAAAATCTCGGTCTTTTAAGACTTATATTATCTGCTGCCGTTTCATCATTCAACATTTCAAGATTCATTCTCTTTATCTGTGAGATAGACTCTTTCGACGGAAGTAACGCATCATCGGAATATGGATATACCCAAGAAAGATTTGAAAATATCTTCTCTCTTTCACCGGTCTGCATATTTTCCGCTTTCTGTATAAAACATTCAAACTTTTTCTGAATATTCATATTCTCCGATTTATTTTCGGCTATATCCTCTTTATTGAAAGAAACACATTCTTCTCTTTTTAATATTTCTATATGCCATTTTGATTCATCGTACATTTTTCCTCTTTCAAAAACTCCCCCTCTTAAACATTCTCCCGATATATGTCTTGAAAGTGCCATTGCTATCCAGTCAAAAAAGCTGCTCGACCTGTTCAGTCTGTCATAAGCCGATATCACGCCATCTTCAAGATAATTACTTGATATATCCGCTATTTTCTTATCAATCTGTTTTGAAGAAGTGCCTATCAGTATCAGTTTCTCCTCTGCCCTTGTCAATGCCACATATAATACACGAAGCTCCTCGGAATATGTTTCTCTTTTCAGTATCATTCTTATTACATTATGCATCAGTGTCTTTTCCTTATATTTAGGGATTGCTTCTCCGTAAGCCATAACAGGCTTAAAATAACTTAACCCTACCCCTATCTCATCGTCTGTAAGCACTTCCGCCTTTAAGTCATTCATATTGAATCTTGCTGCCAAGCCCCCTATTATAACAACGGGAAATTCAAGACCTTTGCTCTTATGTATAGATGTTATCCTCACCACATCATTATTTTCCGAAGATAATACAGCCTCTCCGTCAGATGTACCCTTGTTTTCCCTCAATTGCTGCGCATACTTTATAAAATCCGTCAGACAATTGATTTTTCCGTTTTCAAATTCTTCCGACTTTTTTATAAGTTTATCGAGATTAGCCTGTTTTATTTTTCCGTCAAATAAAATCCCGATATAATTATAATAATTGCTCTCATTGTAAATTCTTTCAAGAAGTTCACTTATAGTAAGTTTTACGGAAATTTCCTTCCACCTGTCATACATAGCCAAAAAATTTTTTATCTTTGTTTTTATCTCACTTTCATCAATATATTCCTCGGCGATACTTTTCATATTATTGTAAATATATTTTTTTCTGTCATATAATTTTATTTCAAGAAGTTCATCTGCACTGAAAGAAAAAATCGGTGAATACATCACAGAGATCATTTCAATATCCTGTAAAGGATTATCAATTATTTTCAGAATATCGGTAACAGTCATTATCTCCGTCAGATCAAAAAATCCCGCATCGCTTTTTGTATAAGCAGGTATACCGTTTTCTTCAAGTATTTTTGAATATATCACAGCCTTATCCTTAGGATATAAAAGCAAAATAACAATATCCCCGTAAGTGACAGTTCTCCATTTTTTATTTTCCTTATCGTATATCTTAAATTCGCTTTCTATAAGTTCCCTTATCCTCTTTGCAGCTAAACTTGCCTCCACTTCACTGTTTTTCATATCCTCTATTCTTGCCGTATCTTCGTCATCCTCAGACAAATTATCTTCTTCGCTGTCTTTGTCTATGATATAAAATTCAGATGCTTCGATCATCTTTTTTTCTCTTTCCGAAAGTTCCGATATATCCGGATACTGTGAATAATCAGGGTAATCTGCCCCGGCATACAGCTGCGATTTTTTATCCGAGTAATCAACGCCTCCAAGAGTATCGCTCATAAGCATCTTAAACAGATAATTTACAGAGTCTATCACATTTTCACGACTTCTGAAATTTTTCGTAAAATCTATCCGTCTTTCAGGACTTTCCTTATCCTCGGAATAAGAATGATATTTTTCAAGAAATATTTTAGGCTCTGCAAGTCTGAATCTATATATGCTCTGCTTTATATCCCCTACCATAAATCTGTTGTTTTCGCCGATATCTTTTCCCGACACCGCCTCTATTATGATATCCTGTATCTTATTGATATCCTGATATTCATCAATTACTATCTGTGTATATTTATTTCTTATCACATCTGCCGCTTCCGATGGTTTTCCGTCTTGGATAAGTATATTAAGACAAAAATGGGAAATATCCGAAAATGAAAAAAGAGATTTTTCCTTTTTTCTCTGCATATACATATCATCAAATCTTTTTATCACCGAATATATTATCCCCGTATATTTAGCCACATCCTTTGTTTGCTCAAAATAATACTCTATACTCTGCAAAAAATATTCTTTAATTATTTCATCT
>JAFUUG010000599.1 GCA_017483905.1 Bacillota bacterium | reverse complement strand
TCCGATTTTTTTGCGGTCCTTGCGGTGCAAGAAGTTCCTTTTAATCGGATAATTGCGGCTTTTTTCAGTAAGAATATTTAAAAGTCAATGTACAAAAACACGATATGTAAAAGTACGATGCTATATTTTAAAATCCATTATCATTTTAAGCATCTTTGAATCCGCTTCATTGTTAAGTGCAACACTAAATGTGTTGGTATTCAAATTATATGAATACTTATTTATAAGCGGCTGAAACATACTGTGCAGCTCCCTTATGGCATCTTCATCATTATTATCGGATATGTACCTTAATAATCTGCCGATTTTAATATAATCTTCGTCTGTAAAATTACTCATATTCCCTCACTTAATTCTTTCCTCAGCACAGCGATCGCAGACATCTTTATTCTATTTACTCTCTGCTGCGTTATTTTCATACTCTCGGCAACGTATTTTTCTGAAAATTGCTGAAGCACGATAAGTTCGATAATTTTTCTTTGTATTTCCGATAACGAATTAAGCAAGTCATTGATCTCTATTAATGAAAAACCCTCTTCATCATTGCCATACATTACATTTTTACCGTTCAGTTCACCGTACTCTTTTTCCCATAACCGTCTGCACGCTTCACATCTTTTGTTTTCCTGCTCCATATAATCTCTCTGCAAACCATGAAGGGTCTTCTTTGCGTACGAAGCAAATTTTCTTCCATTGATAAGATCATCTTTAGTCTGATCCATTAAAACATCTCTCCTTTGCTTATACATTTACAACTGTAAATTGATTACTAAATGTATGTGCAAAGTACAAGATATTAATAGATCATTATAGTGTCGTAAAACAATTCTTTGGCGATTCTTCTAATGTAACACTTACAAAACCGCTAAACTTATCCTAATCTATAAATGAACGCAAACTTTATTTATACTACATATTATTCACCTCATGTGTAGTTAGGCAAATACAGTAAGCATAAAATAAAGTTCTTATGTGAAGTATAACCAAAACTATTCGTATTCCGCTATTTCCTCGTACTCATAAACAACGGGATGACAAACTAATTCCACTATCTAAAATCTGTGGACTTTCTTTAATTAGTAGATTTAAGCTTCACATTATGTACCTTACACATTCATCTATAAATCAAAAGGATACTTTTCCCACTTTTAACAACCTTAAAATGAAAAAATCGTATAACAAATTATTTCTTATTTATACGTTTTAAGTGTTTTTTCGAGAAAACATATACAAAATAGGTCAAATCTAACCAATAGAAAACAGTATTGGATAAAATTGTATATTATCCTTGATTTTATTATAAACCTGATTCCGCAAAGTTCACACTTGAAAAATATTCAATTTTAGGCTGCATATAGCTAAGAATTAAATATTTTTGAAGCCTGAGTTTTTTCACCCGATTGGTGAAGAAAATTCTAATCCAAAACCAGCTTATTTTTTGCTATAATTAGGCAAATATCGGCCATAACAGCAGATTGAGTTTTGCGGATTCAGGATAAAATAAGCCATTCTCCATTTCAACATATTTCATCAACAAAATTATCGTATTCTTCGACATAATAAAGCCCTATTTCTTATATTTTGTCATCAGCAATATTGATTATATTCAGTCCCTTCTTAACTGCATAGGAAACCGTATATGCGGTTCCTCCACTGTCCTTATTTTTATAGCATATACAATAACTGCTGAAATCTACCAAATGACGATTCCTCTTATACATACAGCCACTATAATAATATTCACTCAAAATGACTGTTTTATCGACTTTTTTCAAAAGTTCATCATAAAAACATCTTTCATCATTATTCCAATACTTATCTTGATCTTTACAGGGAATTACCGCTATAAGCCATATTTTGTTTTTCTCTTTCAGCTTTAGAACTGCCGATGCAGCAATAAGATCAAACCCTCTTGCAAATCCGGATCCGAAATATACAACGCCTTTTTCTATAAGATTTTCTATTTCCTCTTCAACCCTTTTTTTGATAATGTTTTCTTTAGCTGCTTCTATGTACCGATGCCCTGTAAAACAGCATGTCATTTCCCGTTTATTCATTCTTTATCAGCCCCTTTGCATTTACGATATATCTTATACTATCACAATTCATACTCAAATATAAGATATATCTTATACAATTCACAAACAAAAAATGTATTCTATGTATAAGATAGATCGTATATCGGGCTCATAAT
>JAFUUG010000598.1 GCA_017483905.1 Bacillota bacterium | reverse complement strand
TATACAAAAAATTGAGGATTATATCAATGTTTATGCCTTATAAAGATATAATCCTCTTTTTTTATAAATTTTTATCTAATGGAGGTATAAAACAATGAGAAACAACAATGTAACTATGATGAGTACAAGGGTGCGAAAAGCCGAAGCCAAAAGAAATTTTATTAAAAAGTCCTTTAGACTGCTTTTAACGATGGCTTTTGTACTTACAACATTTTTTACTGTAACTTGCTTTGCCGATGACGGTTCGGGTGCTATCCAAACAGCACAAAGCTTATTATCAAAGGCGGCAACAGCAGGCGGCGGTTTGTGGGCAGTGTGGGGATTGGTTACGCTTGGTATGGCTATCAAAGACCACAACGGACCAGGCATTGGTAATGCAGTATGGCAAATTGTGGGTGGTGCTATTATCATCGCAGCCGGTGTGGCAATCGGTGCATTGGATATTTCAATGTCTGCGACTTGATTTGTTCTATAGTTTTCGTTTTTTGCTCTTGCGGTTTTCGTGACCGCAAGGGTATTTTATGGGAGGTGTGATTTTTGTCCTTTTTAGAAATTATGATATGGGATTTATGCAATCTCTCTCTTGAAAGCGGCTTTTCTGATTCGCTTAGCAAAACACTTGCCGACTACAACACTACCGCAAACGCAACAATAATAAATCTTATGAAGGGCAGCGTATTTGCAATAGGTGCTTCTTTGCTTACTCTTTTTATGCTTATGGAACTTACAACAATGGTCAATCGTGCAAATGGCGGTGAAGGTGGATTGGGAAGTCTTAAACTTCCTGCGAATGTGCTTATAAAATTTGCTGTATTCACATTTTTATTTTGTCATATTCCCTCAATACTCGGTGGAATTGAAAAGGTTGCCGTTGATATTGGTAGCGGAATGGTGTCGGCAGCCAATTTTAATTTTGGTGTCGGCATAAATACTTCGCAAGTTACCACAATGGCAAATGCTATTGATAATTTAGGCTTTTTCGATAAGATATTTACTTATATTGTAGTGTTTGTTTGTTGGCTTTTTGTCCACTTTGTTGAGGGAATTATACAGATAACCGTAGTATTCAGAGCATTTGAATTATGGCTGTATCTCTTATTTTCGCCAATCCCACTTGCAACATTGGCAAGTACGGAATTTCGTCAATCTGCTATAAATTTCATAAAATCATTTATGGCTGTGGCTTTACAAGGTGCGGCTATTATTGCTTGCTTTTTGATATATCAGGCACTTATGGGCA
This sequence comes from Bacillota bacterium, assembly GCA_017483905.1. Lineage (GTDB taxonomy): Bacteria > Bacillota > Clostridia > Lachnospirales > CAG-274 > RGIG4831. The sequence goes on along the minus strand of JAFUUG010000598.1, from coordinate 4,719 downwards.
GTTTTGTGATAAATTTTGACCCATCGGGAGATGTAAGTAAATTCGTCAATTCATTTTTACTTCAAAATATACTGTATGCGGCTGTTTTAACTGTGTCGGTATTTTCAAGCGGAAAGATAATAAAGCAAATCATGGGAGCTATTTAAGGGGGTGGTCGTTAAATGTCAATTGAGGTAAGAGTACCCGAAGAAATCAAGGACTATAAGGAAAGCATTATAGCAGGCTTATCTATCAGGCAGCTATTATGCGGCGGTGTAGCTTTTTTAACCGGAGTGCCGACTTTTTTGCTTCTTAGGAATGTAGATCAGGATTTGGCTACTTATGTAACGATGGCGGTCGTTGTTCCTGCATTTTGCATAGGTTTTATAAAAAAGGACGGCTACAATTTTGAAACATATTTGAAAATAAAGCTGCACTCTTTTTTCGGAAAGAATAAGCGTGTTTATGAAACCGATGTTACAGGAAATATTATTCCTGTTGAGATAGAGGAATATGCGGAAATATATGAAAAAGTAAGTAAAGAAAATCAAGAAACAGAGAAAGAACGAGGTGGTAAATGTGTTCGGAACAAGAAGAAAAGAAAATCTGAACAAACAGCAAAATGCACAGAATATGACCTTATCGAAGTCACAGCGAAAACAATTAAAAGAAAAAGAAAAAACTGAAAAACGAGGCTGCACCGAAAAGCTGTCAGAATACCATAAAATATAAGTATATGTTTCAAAAAGGGATATGTCAAACGGGCGAAAATTTCTTTTCAAAACAGCTTAAATTTTCGGATATAAATTATCAAGTGGCACAGCGAGATGAACAGATAGATATTTTTTCTCGATATTGTGAGATACTCAATTATTTTGACCCTAATATCAATTTTCAGATAACTGTTCATAACCGCCGAATTGATAAAGACGAATTTAAGTCGCAGATGTTTCTTAAAATGCAAGGTGACGATAAAAACGAACTTCGCAAGGAATATAACGAAATGCTTGAAAACAAGGCTTTACAAGGACAAAATTCTATAATCAGAGAAAAGTATATTACATTCGGAATTGAAGCAGAGAACTACAAGGCGGCATATCCTGTACTTATGAGAATTGAAACCGATCTGACAAGTCATTTTAAGAATTTAGGCTGTGATGTTATGTCTTTATCGGGTGAAGAAAGACTTGAACATATCAATTCAATTCTTAACCCATCCGAACCTTTGAAATTTGACTATGATTATATTGTCGGCACAGGTCTTTCGACAAAGGATTTTATTGCACCTTACTTTTTTGATTTTAAACCCGATAATAAACAAACGTACTTTGAATTTGGTGATTATTTCGGACAAGTATTGATGATTAAGAAATTCCCGACTGATTTATCGGATAAACTGTTAAATGCTTTATCGGAAATACCTTGCAATACGACAATAAATATTCATTCCAACAGTATGGATAATTCATCGGCAATCGAAATGGTCAAAACAAAACTTGCATTTATGGAACAGGACAAGGCAACACGACAACAAAAATTGTTGCAGCAGGGAACAGACCCTGATATGATCCCGCAGCACCTAAAAAGGCATTTAAAGGAAACAAATTTACTTATTGATGATATACAGAATAAAAACCAAAGGCTTTTTCAAGGTGCTGTACTTGTTTTCACTTCCGCAAAAACATTGACGGAACTTAAAGAAAATGTTGAAAAGTTAAAGGGTGTAGCAAGGTCAAGCGGCTGCGAATTATCTCCTATTGCCTGTGAACAAGAGGCAGGCTTAAATGCGACCTTACCGTTTGCAAAAAACGATATAAAAATAAGACGAACATTAACAACAGCTTCACAAGCTATTTTTATACCGTTTACAACGCAGGAATTATTTGAGAAAAATGGTATGTATTACGGTTTGAATGCGTTATCGAGAAACCTTATATTTTTTAATCGCAAGGGGTTAAAAAATCCATCGGGATTTGTTCTCGGAACTCCGGGTTCAGGGAAATCATTTGCGACAAAAAGAGAACTTGTAAACATACTTTTATCCTGTGCAGACGATGAAGTGATCGTAATAGATCCCGAGCAAGAATATCAAGTCCTCTGTTCTAATTTTGGCGGAGAATGGGTAAAAATCAGCAATGATACAAACACTTTTTTTAATCCTTTGGATATAACAATGAATTATTCTGACGGCGATGAAGAAGATAGAGATGATAACCCTTTATCGTTTAAAACGGAGTTTATATTTTCGTTTTTAGATGTCATTGTAACGAAAGAAAGCGGTATTGGTTTAACAGGTGCGGAGCGAACACTTGTTGACCGTACACTTACCGAAACATACAAACATTATTTCAAGAATGAAAATAACGGTATGCCTACTCTTGTAAATTTTTGCAATGAACTTGCGAATGTAAAAGCACCCGAACTGCAAAACGAGAAAAACAATCTTCTTAAAGTTTTGGGGTTATATACAACAGGCTCATTTAATCTTTTTGCACATAAAAGCAATGTTGATATTCATAACAGATTTGTTGTTTTTGACATTAAGGAATTGGGGGATCAAATAAAAACTCTCGGTATGCTTGTTATACTCGATCAAATATGGAACAGAGTTACATCAAATAGACTTATAGGACGAAGAACTTGGATAATAATTGATGAAGCACATCTATTATTTGCCAATCCTTTTTCGGCTCAATTTTTGAACAGTCTGTGGAAACGTGCGAGAAAATACGGAGGTATTTGTACGGGAATAACACAAAATATTTCCGATTTATTGGAAAGCCCTCTTGCAAGTAAAATGTTGTCAAATTCCGACTATATAATGATGCTTAATCAATCATCATCAGACAGAGAAAAGTTAGGCGAAATATTAAACATATCACCTAATCAGCTTGGATATGTAACAAATGCTTCAGCAGGACAAGGACTTATTTTTGCGGGAAATTCAATAATACCATTTATTGATAAATTTCCGACAGATACAAAACTATATGAAATGATGACAACGAAATTCGGGGAGTGCAGTGAACAAAATAATTTTCAAAAATAATTGTACTCAAATTGAGCACAATTATTTTATCATTAAAAGCGGCATTAACAATTTTTATTTTGCCGCTTTGATTGATTTCAGAGGTGATAAAACTGAAAAAAGATATTATAAAAAATGATAAATCATCGGTAATAGACAATATCAAAAATATCGACTATACCGAAAAAATAAGAGAAAGTAAAGAAGAAATACAGGGTAGTAAAGTTAAGAAAAGTCAAAAGGAAAATATAAAAGCAGATCCATTATCTGAAAATGTATTGAAAAAGGATGACACCGATAATATTCCACATATATCGGTGCGAGATTATTCGGGCAGAATTAAACATGATAAAATTAAAGGAAATAAAAATTTTGCCAAAATAAACAATGATAATACATCTAATAAAATAAAAAATGAAACACAATCGGATATTGAAAAATCTTCCGATAACGCTATCCCGTTATCTTCAAATATCACTTATACTTCACACAGTAAAAAAAATAATATATCAAAAGAAGAAAATAATATAAGCAAACAAAATCATACATTCGATTATAAAAATTCTGCACATAATGATATTGTAAAAGATAAAAACAATAATGACATTATCAGAAGCAGCAAAAATGTAGGAAGTTTCAATTACAGGTCTACATCGGGAAACGAGGATATTATTAAAAATAGCCGACAGACAGATAAAAACTTTATGAGATCGCATTACAAAAGGAAGGATAAGAAACGATATAATAAAACCAAAAAAGTAAAGTCTGATATAGGCAAAGAGAATAATATATCTATTTCTTCGGAAAATATATTGACTTACGGAAGTGACAATACATCTTATAAATATATTGAAAATAACAAAAATGATTCCGTTAAATCTGTTTCCGAGAATGTTATTATTGAAGATAAAAGGCTTGAAGTTGATATTTTACCGAAAAATTATGAAAGTAATTTATCGTATACAGGTAAAGATTATTTAAGGGCAAGAGATCACCCTCCGTCTGATAATCAACGTTCAAAATTTTCGGAATTGTTACATAAAAAAGCTGTTACAAATATAAAAAATAATAATGTTTCTTCTAATAATATTTCTGATAAGAATACTGAAAAAAAGGATATATGTTCAGATATTGTTAAAAAAGAAAGTATGTATAATAATACCGTAAAAGAAGAACATACAGCTGATGAAATTGTCAAAGAAGAAAAAAATCATTCCGATATTATCAACACGGACAACAATCTTATTTTATCAGAAAAGAAAAATATAACGGATAAAAAATCTTCTTCGGTTAAAACTGTAAAAAAAGGTACAAACGTGAAGGGCATAAATGTCGAAAAAGGAATTGTATCTTATGGTGGTAATACCATAAAAAATGCAGTTGAAAGCCAAATCGACAATTCGGATGATAATGGTGTTAAAACGCTTAAAGGTAGCACAACAGCAGCAATTACAGTTGCGGAAATTATAATGCCTGATAAGATAACTAAAGGAACAAAGCGGAGAATGAATTTCAATAAAGATAAAACCGCACAAAGGATTCAAGACTTAGGCATTAAAGCTGAATTCAGAAGTCAAGTCAAAAATACGGTTTTACAAGCAAACAATTCTTCAAAAAAGGCACTTAATGCAAGCGGAAAAGCGATATTAAAGAGTATAAGGTCGGGAATATCCGAAGTCGGAGAAGATGATCTTGCTTTTAAATCGGCAGAT
>JAFUUG010000597.1 GCA_017483905.1 Bacillota bacterium | reverse complement strand
GATGTGATATAATAGATTTGTTGTTGAGTTAATGATCCTCGATAGCTCAGCGGTAGAGCATCCGGCTGTTAACCGGAGGGTCGTAGGTTCGAATCCTACTCGGGGAGCTTTATATGGCCCGTTGGTCAAGCGGTTAAGACGCGGCCCTCTCACGGCTGAAACAGGGGTTCGATTCCCCTACGGGTCAGATATAAATTATAATATGGCGTCATAGCCAAGTGGCTAAGGCGTGGGACTGCAACTCCCTGATCCCCGGTTCGAATCCGGGTGACGCCTTGAATAAGCTCCGATTTATGAAAGTAGATCGGGGCTTTTTATTTTGAAAATAAGAAAGCGGTGAAAGTGTGATAATATCGGAAAAGGGGATAAATATAAATTTTTGGACAGGAGAAATGCCATTTAATAATTGTGGCAATAAAGTAATTGAAAAAAGTTATGAATTGCATAAAGAGGGTCTGAATTGTGATAAAGAGATCGCTGTCGAAGTGAGAGTGGACAGAGATGCAAATAATTACGGATTGCTTGGTGTAAAATATTATAAGGGAAAATTGGGTGCGAAGGTCATTATCAATATATGCGATGATGATATGCCCGATAATTTATACGAGGAAAATATTTCGCTAAGACCTGATATTGTTCATAGAGGAATACCGAAGGAATATGCGACCGGAATTGAGAAAAGTTTTGATATGAGCTATAAGAAGGGTATCCTTAAATGCGGGATATATAAATTCGGTCCGGGAGCATACGGAGAGATAGGATCAAGTGAAAATATATTTTTCAGACTTACAAATATTCTATTGAGAGTGTTGTATGCGGATAACTGTGATGAGAAAATTATAAAACAGATCGTTGGTGAGGAATTTTGCGAAAATCATTATTAGGGAGAATTTGAGGGTGATTTTTATGATATGTAATGAAAAATTAATATTGAAAATAGAAAATTTGTTTGAATAAATAAGGGAAATGTGGTATAATAATTGCAGGGAGTGATAAAATTGAATAAGAAATTTTCTGTTAGGGAAACGACTAAAATACAAAGAGAAAAAATCGTGAATGATGCACTTGCGTTATCTACACTCGATGCGGCAGAGCCTACGGAGATGACAAAAGCACTTATGAAACAATATATTATGGGCAATATGGAAATATCGGAGATACTCGGAAAAACTATCGCAAGATACAGAGCAATGTGATAGGGTATATATCAATGAAAGATATATATTTGTATGATGATGTGCCTGTTCTGAAAAATTTGCTCGGAATAAAAGATGCAGAAGTACTTAACAAGGCGGAAAGCGATATAACTTGTATAAAGCTGCTTGATATAGATAATAAATTTGACGATGATATATTTGATTACGAAAGGCTAAAGGCGATAAACAAGTATATTTTCGGGGATATTTACGAATGGGCAGGCAAGGAAAGAGAGATACTTATTGAAAAGGCTGAAAGAGTGCTTGGCGGTGATACGGTAAGATATTCTTATCCTGCAAGTATTGAAAAAGATGCAAGAAATGCGATAAAAGAGCTTAATAATGTCAAGTGGAAAAAACTCGGAATGGAAGAAACGGCATCAAAGTTTTCTGTGATAATAGCAAAATTATGGCAGGTACACCCTTTCAGAGAGGGAAATACGAGAACGGTAATGACATTTGCGGTGCAGTTTTCGGAATATAACGGATTCAAGATAAACAAGGCACTTCTTAAAGACAATGCGGATTATCTCAGAGATGCACTTGTGAAAGCTTCGGATGGTCCTTATTCGGAATACGGATATCTGATAAGGATAATAAAAGATGCGATAGAAAAGGGATAAAGATGGACGATATGAATAATGAATGTGTATATTTATTGATACATTCGTATAGTTTTTATGGATATGATGAAAACAAAATATTGGGAATATATACTTCAAAGGAAAATGCAAGTGATGCAATCAAAAGATACAGATGCTTAGATGGGTTCAAGGAATATCCTGAAGAATGTTTTTGCATTAAAGAATATATTCTCGATAAAGATATGGATTGGAATGGTGGATTTGTATCAACCGATTTGATAGAAGAGGAATTTAAGAAACTTACAATATGCTTTAATGAATGGCTTGGAATTAACAAGACTGCGGAGCAAGCATGGGAAAATGATGAATATTATAATGCGATCTGTGATGTAAATACAGAGATATATAACGCAACTAATGTTTCTGATTTAGCGGAAAAAATAGAACAGATATGGAAGAAAAGATTTAAAATCGAAAAAAATCATGATGAATATATTAAAATCGCTGAAAAAATAAAAGATGAAATAAAGGGACTGTAAAAACTTTCGCAGTCCCTTTATTCAATGTACTGTGATACAATGAAACGAGAGTCTATTTTATGAACATCTGTGTCCAGTATGTCGTTGAGCCGCTTGCGGTATATCCGAGCCCCATTTTTGTGAAGTTTTTATTTAAGATATTTGCACGATGACCTTCGGAGTTCATCCATGCAGTAACTACCTGCTCGGGAGTTTTTTGACCCTTAGCGATATTTTCGCCGGCATAGGTATAGGAGATACCGAATTGCTTCATCATGTCAAACGGAGAACCGTATGTAGGTGATGTATGACTGAAATAATTTTTATTTTTCATATCTTCGCTTTTAGCCTGAGCTACGGCTGAGAGGGCATTATCAAGAGTCAGAGGGGAAAGCCCGTTTTTGGCTCTTTCGTTATTTACAAGATCAAGTACCTGTACTGCATAGGAAGAATTGTTTTGGGATACCTGCTGCGGTGATGTTACCTGAGGCTGCTGTTGAGTTTGAATCGGCTGTTCTGTAGGAGTGGTCTGAGGAGTGGATCGTTCGGAAGTGTCTGTGGTTTGCTGTGTCGGTAAATTATATTTGTATGTAGGTGAACAACGGGTTATTATACGGGTGACTTTTTGCGGTTGAACTGCATTTGTGCAGGAATTTGTCAAACAAACTCCGTTTCGCAGTACTATTTTTCTACAGGTCGTCTGAGTAGCTGCAAATGACGTACTTGCACTTAAAATGGTAAATAAAAGTGTTGCTGTTATAAATTTTTTCATGTTATCAATTCCTTTCCTTTTATTAAGACTTTAATTTCTTTGTCTGAATAAATAATAACATTAAAAAAATGTAATATCAATGCAAAGTATTTGTTAAAAAAGTAATATATTTGTAATGTACAAGAAAACATTGATTATATCGGCGTGCAAAAAAATTTGTAAACTCTGTATAATTTTGCATAAAAAAGGGCTGAATCATAATTTCTTAACAGCCCTTTTTTGTCTATTGAACGATATGATATTGGAAAAACGATCATTTATTGATGATTACTATTTCGGAAGGTGTAACTCCATCATCGGAATATTTTATTTTAAGTTTTGAATCAACTGCTATTGATGAAATGTCTGCATTAACTTTTTCTTTATTTTCATCGAGAGTATAGAGGATAGACGGATCGACTGTTATTGTCTTGGTAACGGTCGGTCTTTCTTTTTTCTCTCTTGTTTCGCCGTCGGCAGAATTCTGTTTCTTGTCTGCTTTATCTTTTTTTGCTTTCTTTTCTGTTGTATCGGCAGACTGATCATCGGCAGGTTTAGCTTTCTTTTCAGGTTTTACCTTTGAAGTGTCATCTGATGAAAGTGCTTCGTTATCGTTTTTGCGGTGCTTATGTCCTTTAGATGAAACGGTTACGGTTATTTCATTGCCGTCGATAGCTGTAACGGTAGCCTTTTCTTTGTTCTTGCGTTCTTTCTTTGCTGTTTGATCGACTGAAACGGCTGAGCCGCTGGCAAGTTCATCTGATGATTTTTTACGGTTTTGTTTGTCTTTTTTATGAGTGTTTTCTACTGTTGCGGATGTTGTTGCATCAACGGTTTCGGCTGCATATACAGATAATGCAGATGTAATAGTCAATGCGGAAAGAATAATTAATGCTGCTTTCTTTTTCATAAAATTGTCACTCCTTATAAATAATTTATGTTCAATAGACGGGAAATACCAATCAGGTATTTCTTTAATACATATTATTCCACAACTGAATTAAAATAAAATAAACCGTTAATTAAAATTATATTAAAAGTTACTTTGTAAAATCTTTCAGGAAGGGACTTATTTTTGTTTCTTTATCATAGCGTGTTTTTACGGCGGATAAATACAGAAGCCGCTTTGCACGGGTGACAGCTACATAAAAGAGACGGCGTTCCTCTTCCTTTTCATCTTCGGTTACGGATCTTTCATGAGGTATTATACCATCGACAACGCTTGTGATAAATACGGTGTCAAATTCAAGCCCTTTGGCACTGTGCATAGTGGTGAGGATAACTCCGTCCGCATTATGTATCTTTGAGGTGGACTGCTTTTCCTTTAATTCTTCCGTAACATTTTTTATATGGTCAAGGAAGTTATTTATATCGGGGTAGTCCTTGGCGGCTTCGCTTATCTCGCTGACTGTTTCAAGCAGGCTTTTATAGTCTAATTTTCTGTAAACGCTGTATTCCTTTAAATAGTCTTCATAGCCGATAACTTTCATTATGTATTTTATGGCATCGTATGTATTCTTTTCTTTTATACGGCTTATCTGAAATGTAAGGTCATGAAGTCTGTCAAACTGATAGCTTTTAAGGTCTTTCCGGCGGAAAAGGCTTTCGATAAGACTTTCATTCTGACGGCATGATTTCTTTGATTCGGCTATGGTTATTTTGCTTATATAGCGTTTGGGTTTATTTATTATACGCTCGATCGAATCATTATCGTATCTGTTAAGACTCAATGAAAGATAGGCAAGGATATCTCTTGCACACCAATGGCGATATATGCTCGGTATCTCGTCACGCAGGCGGTAATTTATGTGATAGTCCATAAAGGTATCGACAATGGCTCTCGCCTGAATATTTGTGCGGTAGATAACGGCTATATTATTAAGGGGGATACGCTCGCTTAATTTTTTGATACGTCGGGCTATCTCCTTTGCTTCGCTGTTTATGTCATCGGGGCGGATAAGCTTCGGAAGAGGCCCTTGCTTGTCCGTTCCGTGAATAGTCTTTTCATATCTTTTTTTGTTATGGCTGATTATGGCATTTGATATTTTTATTATGCTATCGGAGCTGCGGTAGTTTGTGTCAAGGACGATCTTTTGACTGTTTTCAAAATCGGCCGGGAATTTAAGAAGAAATTCGGGTCTTGCACCACGGAAACCGTAGATGCTCTGATCGTCGTCACCTACAGCAAATACATTCTTTTCTTCTCCCGACAAAAGTTTGACACATTCATACTGGGCTTTGTTTATATCCTGAAATTCATCTATTAGGATATATTTATACCTTTTCTGCCATGATAAACGCACATCTTCACACTCTTTGAGGGTATAATAGCAAAGCTCAAGCATATCATCAAAGTCGATCTTGTGATTCATCTCTTTATAATTGTCATACAGAGAATATATTTTGCGGAAATCGGAATCCGAACAGGTTTTTGAAAAATAACCGTCTATGTTTATAAGTTCGTTTTTCAGGAGAGATATTTCATTTGTTATATTATGCAGAAATTCATCTTCATCGGGAGTATCGGGGTCAAGGTCACGGATCGCATTTTTGAGTACGTTTCTTTTTTCATCTTCTTTTATGATGTCATCAACGTTATAGCCGAATACGGAGCGTATTATCCTGAAAAAAAGGGAATGAAATGTGCCGAAAGAGATACGGTGACCGGAAGAAGTCATTTTTATATATCGTTCTTTCATTTCTTCTGCGGCGGCTTTTGTAAAGGTTATGACGAGGATATCGGAAGGCGGAATATTGAGTTTTTCGGTAAGGTGGATAACACGATGTATCATTACGGTGGTCTTTCCGCTGCCCGGTCCGGCAAGAACGAGCATAGGTCCTTTATTGTGGGTAACGGCTTTTTTTTGAGAATCGTTTAAGTTAGTCAAGGTATATTTTCCTTTCTTTTAAAAACGGGCTGTCGGAATAACAGCCCGTTTAAAAAATTATAGTAAACGACATTAAAAATGCCGTTTACTATAAGATATTATTTTGAAGTATAAGGTACGACATTATTGAGGATAACCGCCATCTGTGCTCTTGTAAGAGAAGATGTAGGTTCAAGCTTTGTAGCAGAAGTACCGCTGATAACACCGAGATTTATAAGTGCCGCAACAGCTTCTCTGTTGTTATCAGCTATCCATGAGCTGTCCTCGTATTTATTGAGAACGCTTGTATCTGTATTCATGGCAACGCCCTTGTGCTGAAGAACTTTATATGCCATTACCATCATTTCTTCTCTGGTGATATTGTCAAACGGTCTGAATGAACCGTCACTTACACCCGATTCGATGCCGTATTGCTTTGCCATACCGACAAAATCGGCAAAATATGCGGTATCTTCCACATCAGAGTAGTTGCCCGAAGGTTTTCCGGTAAGACCTGCCATTTTTATAAGAACGATAGTACAATCGCATCTTCTTGTATTTTCATCAGGGTAGAACTTTGAATCCTCACGACCGACAACATATCCCATTTTTGCCATATTATTAACGGCATTCACAGCCCATTCTCTGTGAGAGAGATCTGAAAACTGATTTGAGATATATGACGGTGCAGGTGCTTGCGTAGTTGTTTCGACAGGCTTTTCTGTAACAACAGTCTGCTTTGCGGTCGCTTTCTGAGTAGTAGTTTCCGTGGTTGTTGAGCCTTGCTTTACTGTTACGAAGAATTGAGTTACATATTTTCCGTAAGTTGCTGTTACGGTAGCTATACCTGTACTCTTTCCCGTTATCACGCCCTTGTTTGTAACAGATACGACAGAGGGACGGTCTGATGAATAATCATAGTTTGATGCTTCTTTATCGAGTTTCTGTGCTATATTGTAGCTTTCGTTAGTATAGAGAGTAGTATCGTAATGATCGTACTTATTTGATACTTTTACCGTAAATACATAATTGGTGCTGTTTCTCTTTGCATATACTTTTGTGTTTCCCTCGTCAACACCTTTGATGCTTCCTTTTGTTTTTACGGCAGCGATGCTTGTATCGTCGCTGCTCCAGGTATAATCACTTGCTGAATATTCAAGAAGGTCTTCTACATTTACGGAGTCACCATCGGGAACATATACAGTCCATGATGTAGAACTTGAAGTTGCTTTTTTATCAGATGATGAAGATGAACTGCTTGAACTTTTTGATGTAACGGTAACATCGAAAACGTATTTGAGATTTTTGTAAGTTGCGGTTACTGTAGCCGAACCTTTCTTTTCACCTGTGATAACACCTTTGCTGTTTACGGTCACATATTTTTTGTCATCACTTGACCAGTCATAAGATGATGCACTGTAATCATCGTTTACATAAGTATAGAGATTCTTTGTGTCATCTACGGCTACGGAGATACTCTTTTTCTTTGTTGAATCGTTTACCGTTATTCTGAATTCGTAGTAGTCAATAAATGAACTTGAATATATAGCTGCGGCGTATACCGTAGTCGTACCCGATTTATTTGCGGTCACAACACCCGAAGAATTTACGTTTACTATGCTTGAATCATCGGTTGTCCATGAATAGTCGCTCCTTGAAAAAGGTGAACCGATATATTTACTGAACAAGTCTATGGAATCATCTACTGTCATGGTAAGCGATTTCTTTGTTTCCACGGTTTCCACGGGTTCATTTACTGTTACATCAAAGATATAAGTTGTACCGCCCGAACCGACTTCAAAGAAACCCGTTACGATGGACGTTCCCGCTTTTAAACCTGTTATAAGACCGTCTGAATCGACCTTCACAACGCTTGAACTGCTC
>JAFUUG010000596.1 GCA_017483905.1 Bacillota bacterium | reverse complement strand
GGGGATAAATGGTGCATATACCCTATGTATGACTTTGCACACCCTGTTGAAGATGCTATCGAGGAGATAACTCATTCTATATGTACGATGGAATTTGAAGATCACAGACCGTTATATGACTGGGTAATAAATGAGATAGATTTTAAGGTGAAACCAAGACAGATCGAATTTGCAAAACTTAATCTTAAAGATACAATAATGGGAAAAAGATACCTCAGATCTCTTGTTGAAAACGGACAGGTAGACGGTTGGGACGATCCGAGACTTATAACGCTTTCCGGAATAAGAAGAAGAGGCTATACTCCTAAGTCGATAAGAACTTTCTGCGATATGATAGGCGTTTCCAAAGCTAATAATCTGGTCGATACGGCGCAGCTTGAGTATTGCATAAGGGAAGATCTTAAAAATGATACGCCTGTTGTGATGGCAGTGCTTGATCCTCTTAAAGTTATTATTACGAATTATCCCGAAGATAAGACGGAAATGATGGAGATAGAAAATCATCCCGAAAATAAGGAACTCGGCAGCAGAGAAGTACCTTTTTCAAGAGAGATATATGTTGAGAGAAGTGATTTTATGGAAGATGCACCTAAAAAGTTCTTCAGATTATCTCCGGGTAAAGAGGTAAGATTAAAGGGTGCGTATTTTGTGACTTGCACGGAATGTATAAAAGACAAAAACGGAAATATTACAGAACTTCACTGCACATATGACCCTGCAACAAGAAATGGGCTCAATTTTACGGAAAGAAAAGTAAAGGGGACGATACATTGGGTATCAGCGGCTCATTGTGTAAAGGCTAAAGTAAATCTGTATGAAAATCTTGTTATACCTGATGAAAACAGTGAGAACGGATATTCGCTTAATCCCGATTCTCTTAAAGTGATGGATGCAGTGATAGAACCCGAAATAAAGAAAGCCGAAAAAAATGACAGATTCCAGTTTATAAGAAATGGTTACTTTATTGCAGACAGCAAACATTACACAAAGGAAGAACCTGTATTCAACAGGATAGTTTCATTGAAAAGTTCATATAAACCTCAGTAAGAGAATATTTGGAGTGTAGAGTTATGAAAAAAGATAACGGCGGAAAGAAAAAAAGTGTTCCTGCGATATTTTTTAAAATTTTTCTAACAATAGTTATAATCTATACGATAGCTTTCGGCTGTTATGTCGCATATACATATACGATGGGCGACGGAGATGAAAGCGGAGAAGGGTATTTTAAAGAAGTTGCAAAGGAAATATTTCCCGATGTTTTTGTCGGGGATGTGCCTGACAGGACAAATATACTACTGCTGGGTGTAGATGCCGATGAAACAAGAACAGATACAATAATGCTTGCAAGCTACGATTCGGTGAATAAAAATGTCAGTCTTATATCTATACCGAGAGATACGATAGTTACTATAGGTGCCGTTGAATGGGATCTTATGACGCAAAATGAACCGAGTCTTATGTATAATTATTCTCAGCAGATGAAGATCAATTCGGTACATGCTTATTTGGGTCCGGAAGAAGGAGTGAAATATCTCAAAGAACTTGTAGGTGAAATGTTCGATGTTAAGATAGACTACTATGCGAAAGTCAATTGTGAAGCATTCAGATATATAGTTGATTCGATAGGCGGTATAGAATACAATGTCGAAGAAAGACTTTATTACGAAGATCCTACACAAGATCTTTTGATAGACTTATATCCCGGTGTGCAGATGCTTGACGGAGATAAGGCAGAACAGCTTGTAAGATTCAGATACGGTTATGCTACACAGGATCTGCACAGAGTGGAAGTTCAGCGTAACTTCATGAAAGTATTTATGGCTACGGCACTTAATAAAGATACTATAATGTCAAATCCCGGTGCTTATGCAAAGGTGCTTATCGACTATGTTGATACGGATATGCCTGCTGCAACGGCAGTAAGGTATGTAAACAGTCTTTCGGGATTTTCGGCAGAAAACGTCAAAGGATATACACTTCCGGGAGAATGTGCGGATATAGACGGCGTATCTTATTATGTGGCATATGAAGACGAAAAGAAGAAACTTGCTGCGGAAGTATTTGTAGATCCGAAAAGCATACAGGAGAATAACAGCGAGGGAACGACGGAAGAGAAGATAACGGAAAGCAGCAGCGGTAAGCTGATACAGGTATTAAATGGCGGATATACTTCGGGTATGGCAGGATATGTAAAAGATATGCTTGAGGCTGAAGGTTTTGATGTATCAAATATAGGAGATTACGGTGGAGAAAAATTAAATGAAACGATGATATATGTATCCGAAAAAGGTCAGGGTGAGGATTTGGTAAAATATTTTGCAAATGCAAAGACGAAAGTAAGTGCCGAGATGACCGGAGGATATGATATAGTGATCGTAATAGGTACAGGGGAGCAGATGAAATGATGAAGAGGAAAATTGCGATCATCGGAGGCGGTGCATCGGGAATAATGGCTGCTATCAGTGCTTCTCTTACCAATAAAAATATTACTGTAACGATACTTGAGAGAATGGATCGGATTGGTAAAAAAATATTGGCGACCGGAAACGGTCGCTGTAATTTTACAAACAGAAATACTTCTATGTATAATTTTTACGGGGAAGAGCCTGATTTTGTAAAAAATGCACTTGAAGAATTTACTGTCGGAGATACGGTTGACTTTTTTGGTAAGATTGGTATACTTGTAAAAGAGGAAAAAGACGGTAAGATGTATCCTTATTCAAATCAAGCATCTTCGGTGATCGATGCCCTGAGAAATAAATTATATTTGCTTGAAAATGTTGAGATAGTGACGGGATTTGACGTATGCGATATAAAGAAGGTCAAGAGCGGATTTGAGATATATTCGACGGATAAAAAAATGTGTGCTGCGGATAGAGTTATCATTGCGGGAGGCGGCTGTGCTGCTCCAAATCTCGGTTCAAACGGCTCATGCTTTAAATTGCTTAAAAAACTGGGGCATGGAATAACGAAGCTGTCACCTGCACTTGTTCAGATAAAGACAACAACGGAGATAGTCAAAGGTCTTGCGGGAATAAAATTCGATGGAACGGCGGAATGTTATATAGACGGAGAATTTACGGCAAAGGAAGAGGGGGAAATACTTTTTACCGATTATGGATTGTCGGGTCCGCCGATATTTCAGCTCTCGGCTATAATCGGCAGAGAATGGGGAAAAGATATTAAAATCATACTTGATATAATGCCCGAATATGAACAGAGAGAAATTTATGAAATACTGCGGCAAAGACGGGAAATTCTGAGTGAACTCAGCTGTGAGAATTTTTTTGTGGGAATGATAAATAAAAAGATCGGAAATGTGATCGCAAAAAAATCAGGAATAGAAAAACTGTCACTGATGATAAAAAATATTGACGAAAGCATTATGAGAAGAATGGCAAAAAATATTAAAAATCTCGAATTCAGGGTAATAGAAACTAACGGCTGGAAGAATGCACAGGTTACGGCAGGCGGTGTGGATACGGGAGAATTTGAAAGAGAAAGCATGGAATCAAAAAAGGTAAAGGGATTGTACTGCTGCGGCGAAATATTCGATATATACGGTGACTGCGGTGGTTATAATTTGCAGTGGGCATGGTCATCGGGGTATGTAGCCGGGAAAAATGCGGCAAGAATATAAAAAAAAAGTTGATATTTATTCAGAGACAATGAAAGGGTATATAATATATGACATTAAAAAAAGAAAATAACGTAATAAAATTATCGGGAAGAGTCGATTCAGGCAATGCAAAGCTGTTTGAGGAAGAACTTATTGCGGCAGTCGGTGAAAATACCGACAAGGTCACATTGGATGCAGAAGAACTTGAATATATATCAAGTGCCGGACTAAGAGTTTTCTTGAAACTGAAAAAAAGAATAAACGGTGATGTCAATGTGATAAATGTATCGGGTGAAATCTATGATATATTTGAAGTAACGGGCTTTTCAAGTCTTTTGAATGTAAAAAAAGCTCTTCGTGAATTTTCGGTTGATGGATTGGAGCAGATAGGGGTAGGCGGAACGGCAAAAGTATATCGTATTGACGAAGATAAAATAATAAAGGTATTTAATAAAAATGTTATCCTGCCCATGATAGAGAAAGAGGGTAAAATGGCTAAAGCCGCATTTGTACTTGGTGTACCTACGGCAATTTCTTATGATATGGTTAAGGTCGGTGACGGTTATGGTGTTATTTACGAAATGTTAAAAGCGGATGACATTATTCATTACATTTTAAAAGATCCCGAAAATACTGACAAGTATATTGATATATTTGCCGATTTTGTTAAAAAAGTACATACCATTGAAGTAGACTCTCCTGATTTTCTTCCTGTGAAAGATACAAGATTGATGGGTATAAAAGCGGCAATGGGAAAGGGTGTTATCCCTGATGATGTACTTGAAAAAGCAGCAGAGATTGTTGAAAGTATACCAGACAGGAATACCTTTATACATAGTGACTGTCATATCGGAAACCTTATGATGCAGTCTGACGGAGAACTGATGTTTATAGATATGGCATCCTGTGGAAAAGGGCATCCGATATTTGATATGGGAAGTATGTATCTTGTATATAATTTCTTTGGAACAAACGGCTATGAATTCAGTGCAAAAGATATGCTGCATGGATTTACAAGGGAACAGTCAAAACATATTTGGGATAGGTTTATAAGAAACTATCTTGGAACTGATGATGAGGAATTCATAGCACTTGCGCAAGAGCAGATAGGTGCTGTTGTTGGTTCTACAGTAATTCTTGCGGTGCTTCATATGCCGGGAGTATTCTCGGATGAAGCGGTGGTTGCATTGCAAAAACTTGTTACCGATTATTACAGCAAGGGAATAAGGGAAATATGTTTCTAAATTATGGTAAGCATCTAAAGTAAAAGTACTTTTGTTGTTTACCTTAAATAAAATAAGGGAGTGATAATTATAATGACAAAAACAGACGATATAATAAAAATATCGGGAAAGATCGATTCAAACAATGCAAAGCAATTTGAAGATGAATTGATTGCAGCTGTAGATAGCGGCGATGTAACACTTGACGGAGAAGAACTTGAATATATTTCAAGTGCGGGGCTTCGTGTACTGCTTAAATTAAAAAAGAAGTTAGGAGGGGAAGTATCGGTAATAAATGTTTCGCCGGAAGTTTACGATATATTTGATGTGACAGGTTTTACAAATATTTTAAGCGTAAAAAAGGCACTCAGAAATATATCGGTAGACGGCATGGAGATCATAGGAAAAGGGGCAACAGGCATAGTTTATCGTATGGATAAGGAAACCATCATAAAGGTATTCAACAAAAATGTCGGTCTTACTATGATAAACTATGAGGGAAAAAAGGCAAAAGATGCTTTTATATTCGGTGTGCCGACAGCAATATCTTATGATACTGTAAAGGTGGGGGAATGCTACGGTGTTATATATGAATTGCTTAATGCTGAAGAACTTTTGAGTGTTGTCAGAAATGATAAGGAACATATAGTGGATCATATCAAAAAATATGCCCTCAAAATGCAAAGCATGCATCGTATAGAGGTAGATGATCGTTTCGGTGATACCAAAGAGGGCACGATAGAGCGTCTGGGGTATCTTGAGGGAAATGTATGTACTGCGGAGGAGGTAAAAAAACTGCGTGCAGTTATAGCTAATGTTCCCGACAGAAATACTTTTATTCATGGCGATGCACATATAGGAAATGTTATGGTGCAGAACGGTGAATTTATGTTTATAGATCTTTCAACTGCGGGAAAAGGACACCCGATATTTGATATGGTAAGTATGTATATCGGTTTCAAAATGGGGCAGAATTTGAGTGATGAGGCTAAGGAATCCCGTGAACTTACGAGAGGTTTCACAAATGATGAGATGGAACGTATATGGAAAACATATTTAATGACATATCTTGACACGGAGGACGAAACTCTCATAAATAAAGCAGAAGAACAGATAAAAGCAGTTAGTTGTGCAAGGATAATACTTGCGGCGATATCTATTCCGGGACTTTTTACACCTCAAAGACTTGAATATTTTAAAAATACAGTTGTCGATTATTATGATAAAGGCTTAGAGCCAATATGTTTTTAAGAAAGGGTGTTTAAATATTATGAAAAGAAAAAGTGTTGTATTTTTATCGGTTGCAATTTCGATGATGTTCGCATCTAACGTTGCGGCTCAGACAAACAGTAAAATGATACCTGCAAGACAGATGCTTGAGGAGAGCGGTTTTGTATCGGAATGGGATGCCAAAGCAAAAACGGCTGTATTCAAAAAAGACGGATATGCTGTTTCGGTTAAGGCAGGCGATGACCATTTTGAAGTAAACGGCAAAAAGATAAAATTTGATTATGCTGTTTGCGAAAAAGATGGTAATACATATAATGCACCGGTCATTATAGACGGAAGTTTTTATTTGCCTGACAATGAACTTATGCAGGCAATAGGTGCAAACAGCAGCGAGAATGATAAAAAAGATGAGAATATACTTGATCTTGACAAGCAGCTTCTGAAAGACATAGAAGGGATAAGCAATGCAAGAGAACTTGGTGGATATGTGAATACAGAAGGAAAAAAGATAAAGTCAAATGTGATAATAAGAACAGGCAAGCCAAGCGATGGAACTGATGCCGATCTTGAACTTTTATCAAAAAAATATAAGGTATCGGATATGGTGGATTTCAGGTCTGACAGCGAAACACAGATGGCTCCGGAACCAACGATAGAGGGTGTGAAAAATCATCATATCCCACTTAATATTGCAGGAGATATGAGCAAACTTGCGAACGATGATATCAAACAGGCATACGCAAAATTAATGCAGGGCGGTGATAGGGGTGAACTACTTGTAACACTTGCCGAAAATAAAATGCTTCCGACTCCGAAAATGTATGGCTATTTTTTGGGAGATGAAGCGGAAGATGGATATAGACAGTTCTTTGATATACTGTTAAATAAACCTGAAGATGCCTCTGTTCTTTTCCATTGTACACAAGGAAAGGACAGAACCGGTATGGGTTCTGCTCTCTTCCTTTATGCGCTTGACTTTGACGATGAGACTGTAATGGCGGATTATATGCTTACGAATGAGGCAAACAAAGCGATAATCGAAGACGATGTTGCAGCGGCTTCAAAGTATACAGATAATGCGGAAACTATTGAACTTGTAAAGGCAATGAGCGGTGTTAATGAAGCTTTATTGCAGTCGGTAATAGATGAAATGAATGAAAAATACGGCAGCGTAAAGGGATATTTAAAGACGAGGATCGGGCTTACGGATGATGATTTTGAAAAACTTAAAGATATGTATTTAGAATAATTTTTTATAGTAAATTTTTCATTAAGGATTTCTCGTTTTTCAAGATATTGAGCAGCTGTAAATATTCCGCTTTTATAGTCCGTATATAGCACAGATTTCTGTTTTTTACAGAGTTCTACTTCTGATAGTAACTTTTTTTCTGCCTGTTCGTTAATATCTATTTCATTGGAAATATTATTTTTTAACGGCACAAAATCAGCCATAACAAGCTGAATTTGTGCCGTTAATATTTCAATGACCGTATTCTTTAGCGGCTCGACATATATTCTTTCTTTGCAGCAATTCTGCAAAGTTCCGTAGTCACAGGTAAGGTACATTTTCGTTTGGATGTTCTTTGCGTAATTCGACAGATAGTGACTTGTAAGT
>JAFUUG010000595.1 GCA_017483905.1 Bacillota bacterium | reverse complement strand
GCGTGAACAAGGCATAACCATTGATGTTGCCTATCGTTATTTTACGACTTCTAACCGCAGTTTTATTGTTGCGGATACTCCCGGACATGAGGAATACACAAGAAATATGGCAGTCGGTGCGTCCTTTGCGGATCTTGCCGTTATTCTTGTCGATGCATCACAGGGCGTTCTGATGCAGACAAGGCGTCATACAAGGATATGTAGTCTTATGGGCATACGTTGTTTTGTTTTTGCAGTAAACAAAATGGATCTTGTAAAATACGATAAAAATATTTTTAACAAAATAGAAAATCAGATAAACGAGTTAAAGGCTGAACTTTCACTTAATAATGTTGTTATTATTCCTCTTTCTGCGACCGAGGGTGATAATGTTACAAAAACTTCACCGAATATCCCATGGTATAAGGGTTCCGCCTTGCTCGAATACCTTGAAAAAATCGATATTGCGGAAAATAACAGCGAGGATGGTTTTTATATGCCCGTGCAGAGGGTGTGCCGTCCAGACCGCAGTTTTCGAGGCTTTCAGGGGCAGATCGAATCGGGCAGCATAAGTGTCGGTGATGAACTGGTAAGCCTGCCGAGCAACGAAAAGGCAAATGTAAAACAAATTCTTGCGGCAGGCAAAGGTGTTGAAACGGCGTTCTCGGGTCAGCCTGTGACGATAACTCTCGATAAGGAAGTTGATGTTTCGAGGGGCTGTGTACTTGTAAAAGATATAAATCTTGCAGCATACAAAAGGCTGTTTGTTTCGCTTTTATGGATGGACGACAGTGAACTTGAAGAGGGCGGTGAATACCTTGTAAAACTCGGTACAAAGACCATTGCGGGCATAGTGACAAAAATAAAATATGCGATTGATGTAAACACGGGTGAGCATATCCTGACAGAAAAACTCTCGAAAAACGGTATTGCCGCATGTGAGATACTTTTAAACGAAGCCATTGTTGCGGATAAATTTGAATATCACAAAACTTTGGGAGAACTCATACTTATCGACCGCGTGACAAATATGACTTCTGCTTGCGGAGTTGTTGAGGAGGTAAACGAAAAAGAAACCGCCTTCTCAAACAAAACATCATTCAAATACAGCGGCATAGAAGCTCGAGGGGATATATTCGAGGAATTTTTCTACAGCGAGGAAAGCCGTGCGGTGCTTAAATATCAGACCGTCAGAAATACATATACAATAGGCGATAAAATACCTACAAAAGGTGTAAGCTACAACTATCCCGACAGTTTTGATATACTTGTTTTAAGGGATAATACAGCCGTAAAAATACGCAACAAAGAAGTTTCCGATATACTTACATTTGACAAGTATACCTATGAAAACTATCCCGTAATAAACGGCAGAGGTTTCGAGATAAAAGCAAACTCAAATGAACAGATCCGGGAACTTATAAACGAATATCAAAACACAAGCTCCAATGATGGTTTCTTTGCAAAGTGGATGAATTTTAACACATACAGAAAGATAGCATTGCAGTCGGATAATAATATTTAAAGGTGAAATATGGAATTTTAAAAGACTGTGAATAAAATGACCTATAAAGAAATCTTTGAACGTGCATGTACGATAAAATAAAACTGATTATAAAAAACTCCTCTTTTTATTGTTAGGAACTGTAAACAAATAATCTTTTATTTTGACGTGCCTAAATTTCCACATACTTCGTTGTCGTCAATCACCATAGCCAACGCTATGGCTCATTCCTCCGCCTTGTCTGTGAAAATTTACTCTACATCAAAATTTAAAAGTAATTTATTTACAGTTCCTTATGATAGATAGTAGTATCTGATAAAAAAGGAGTTTTTATTTACTGTAATTTGAAAATATTATTACAGTAAACGACATTTATCCTTAGATGACAGCAAAAGTGACACTACATCTAAATATTGTAAATCTGTTTTAAATATGGCGTTAAATTTATTTTTTCAGGAATTGTGATATTGCATAATTTATATATTTCTT
>JAFUUG010000594.1 GCA_017483905.1 Bacillota bacterium | reverse complement strand
TTGGCACTGCACAAAAGATTATATCTCTGTCAAGATACCTTTTGGCTACAAATGGTCAATCTCTTCCGGGAATAGTTGCATGGCAGTATAATCATCCCCTTCCATATGAGGACGGAATGTAGTGGTCAAGTGTTTTTGTAACACCTGTGGCTAAAATGTTTCTGCTGATCTACAAGCGCATTTATTCCACGGTCTGCTTGACAACGAGCCTCCTGCGGTATGGTAAGGGGCGATGCGGCGAAAGGTGCCCTGCAGACTGTTTGCCCGGGCAGATAGCCTACCATACCGCCTACTCATTGTCAAGTAGCTTTCGCGGCATAAACGCTCTTATCCTCTCCTCGCACCTATGTAGACATTCGTGCTTCATACGGTGTTTTATATCCGTTATAACTATGCGGGCGTACATGGTTATACGTTACATACACAAACTCTTCTACTGCTTGATAAAGTTCCTCTTCTGTTCTGAACTCATATAAATTTATGCATTCATTTTTGAGTGTATTAAAATATCTCTCCATTGGCGCATTATCATACGGATAACCTGCTTTACTCATACTTTGAGTTATATTATTGGAACTGCAAAATTCAGTAAATGCTTTTGATGTGTACTGTGTTCCCTGATCGCTGTGGAGAATCAGTTCTCCCTTTATAGTCGGCTGTGTTTCCAATGCTTTTTTCAGCGTTTCTATGGCGAGTTCTGCTGTTATATTCTTCCCCATAACACTTGCTATCACACTTCTGTCATAAAGATCTATTATCGTACAATTGTATCGTACATCGTGGTTTTTCAGAAACAGATATGTGAAATCTGTACACCATTTTTCGTTGATAGCTGATGCCGAAAAGTCCTGATTTAGTTTGTTTTCAAAAATCTTATGCGGCTTGCCGTATTTATAATCCGGATTTTTCGTACGAACGATAGAACGCAGCCCCATGTGTATACCGACAAGATAGAGCCACCTGCACGGACTTAGAGAGCCACTCTGCCGCACATTGAGAGCCACCTTGCCGCACAGATAGAACCATTCTGAAAATGAGCCTGCCCGAATAGACAGACAGGCTCGTAATTCAATCAGATTTCGGGATAATCAATGTTATTCCTATCAAGAATGGCCTTGAGTTTGTTGATATAATCATACAGATGCTGAATCTCGACATAGTTGCTGTGACACAGTTCGTTGGTTTCTTCCAATTCATGGCGAGTAAGCTGATAATCGAGCCACTTTATGCGCTTGTGGTTCTTGCTGAAGGCACGGTAGTCATTCATCAAGGTTCAGCTCCATCCGGAAGACCGTGACGTTTTCTCATAGAGACTTCGCCGTCGATCATTATATCGTAGGCATTGTTGACTATCCTGTCGATTATGGCATCGGATATAGGGCTGTCATTTTCAGGATCCGAGTTTATGCGGTCGTACCATCCCTGTGGCTGATATTGTGTGCAGAAAATCATAGAGCGTTCAATGCGGGCTTCTATTATCTCCAGCAGGTTGTAAGCATCATTCGGTGTAAGCTTGCGGATGAGCCATTCATCAAGGATAAGCAAATCGACTTTCTTATAGGCTTTTATTACCTTGCCGAATTCCCCGTTTGTTTTAGCTATCGTAAGCTCATCGAGTAATTCGGGAAGTCTGATATAGCGTACAGTTTTAAATTTGCGGCAGGCAGCGTTTCCGAGTGCGCAGGCTATGTATGTTTTGCCATTGCCCGAAGCACCTTTGAGGATGATATGGCGACCCGAATCAATGTAGTTACAAGTTGCAAAGCGTATCATTTTGCCTTTGTCAAGGTGTCTGTCTTCGATGTACTCAATGCCCTCGATAGTGGCATTGGCATCGGAAAAACGAGCACTTCGTATGTATCTGGTCAGCTTGTTGCTTTGCCTGCGATTCCATTCCGCATCCACCAACAAAGAAAGGCGATCCTCAAATCCGAGAGATTTGTAGTTTTCGGAATCTTGTATCTGTCGTTCAAGTTCTGCCGCTAATGCGTTCATCTTCATAGCACGCAGGCGTTCAATCGTATTATTGATCATCGTTGCCACCTACCTTTCTCCAGTAAGCGGCACCACGGGTGATACCATATTTATTACTGTTATCAGGTTTTTCTGTCGATGTAGATTCTTTGCTGTTCTTCAAAAGCGTTGTTATCGTACGTATCGATGGCGAGGAAGAAAATGCAAGCATACGCTCACAAGCAACCTCAAGCTTCTTTTTACCGTAGCGTTTTCCGAGCTTTTTAAGGCTTACGCAAGCCTTGTATCCTTGCTCCGGTACGCTTCCCGAGGTCAAAAAATGTCCGACAACTTCTTGGGTGGACCTGCCTACGGTTGAAGCCCAGTCTTTGAATTCATCGGCGTTATAGTTAAGGTATTCTCTGTGATTAGAAGGCATATGTTCGGGCTTTACAACAGGTTGGACGCTGTACTTTTCAAGCCGTTTGTGAGATGTTACCCGACTGCCTTTGAAATATACTTCAACAAGCACTTTAGTAAGCCTTATCTGTACCTGTTCACCTATCAAGTCGAATGGTACGGAGTATTTATTCAAGCCGTCGGAGATAAGATAATCGTTTCCTACAGTTTGCTGTTTCCATACAGAAGGCTCATAAGGATGGTTTGGCAAAGGCTGCATAAACTCCTTTTCTTCAGCAAGATATGCTTCTCTGCGACTGCACGGATGCTTTTGAAATGGCTTTGTGTTTATTATTTCAAGCCTTTCGGCAACAGCCTCTCTTACTTCTGAAAAAGAGAAGAACTTGCGTTCACGCAATGCTGCGGTGATCAACGTCGTTGAGTAACCCACAGAGCGTTCAACAAGTTCTTTATCTTGAGGTTTGCGTACACGAGTCGGAACAATTGCAGTGCCATAATACTCGGCGAGTTCACGGTAGCTTTCGTTCAGCTGTGTTTCGTAGCGTGTGTTGGCGGTTACACCTGTTTTGAGATTATCCGGCACAAGAATTCTTGTGACTCCACCGAAGTATTCATAAGCATGGACATGGCACATAAGCCAATTTTCCTGTTTCATATCTGTGCAAGCTTCAACATAAAGATAGCTGCTACACGGTAAAGCTGCGACAAACAGATAAGCCTTGTATTCTTCACCTGTTATGGGCTCATAGTACGGGATAGTCGCACCTGCCCAATCGACCTGCATAGTATCTCCTGTCTTGTGCGTTACTCGCATCGTAGCCTTTGTAATGCGTGCCCAGCGACGATACTTGTCACCAAACTGTGTGCTCATGTAAGGTGTTTCACCGTTGATATAAGCACGTTCGCAGTATTCCTGCCAAAGCAAAGTGAGAGTTACACCTTTCTTGGAAAGCTCCTTGTGGATGTAGTCGTAGTCAATAGCTGCAAAGTTCTTAGAACTACAGGTTTGCTTTTCGGAGAATATCTCTTCGAGCGTAGCA